>CAJPPJ010000008.1 GCA_905372515.1 uncultured Eubacteriales bacterium | reverse complement strand
TAAAACATTATAAATTTTCATAATGTTTTTTTAGTAAATAATTATTTTATTTTTTATTCTGTAATCCATAAACAATATAATTTTTCACTTAATTTTATATCTTCTATTTTATATCTTCTGGTATTAAAGTATTAACAATATTTTTTGTTTGTACTTCTAATGATGAAGTAATAATTCCCTCTTCTATAGCAAAATTAGATATAAATTCAGAATTTGATTTTGTTTTTATACAATCTTTTAATTTCTTTTTAGATGCAATTGCTATAGCTTCTGCTTTAATTTTAGCATCTTCATATGCTTTGGATAAAATATTTTTTTGTACTTCTTTTTTATCTTTAAGTCCAAATTCTACATAACATAATAGAGGATTTTTTAAATTAGATAAAGATATCATTATTGCAGCTAACAATATTTTATCATAGTCAAATCTTAAAACAGCTTCTTGATTAAATAAAAAGCCAACTTTTTCATATTTTTTTAACTTATTATTATATTTTTTATCTTCTTCTATAGTAAAACTTCGTGTTTTTAACTCTTCTTTATCAATACTATTTGGTATTAATATTTGTTCAATAAAAGTTTTAACACTTTCTATTCCTTCATTTAAAACTACATTGTAAGATTCTCCTTTTTTCTTAAATTCAATATTTAAGATTACTTGATCAGGAATGACATATTCTAGTGCTTCTCCTTCTACATGAATTTCCATATCTCACCTCTTATATTAAGAATATTCTTTATTTTTACAAAATACAATATAAAAATAAAAACATTATAATTTCTTATAATGTTTTAAATATCTCAATGGTCGGGAAGACAGGATTTGAACCTGCGACCCCCTGGTCCCAAACCAGGTGCTCTACCAAGCTGAGCCACTTCCCGTTAAATACTTGATAAATAGATTATATAACAATATATTATTTTTGTGAATAGTTTTTATTATATTTAATGAAAAACAACTTATAAAAGTTGTTTTTATTGTTTTTTATGGTGCACCCGAAGAGACTCGAACTCCTGACCTCTTGGTTCGTAGCCAAGCACTCTAATCCAACTGAGCTACGGGTGCTTCAAACATGTAAATTATAATATAAAATAATTTTAATGTAAAGAAAACAAAATAATTAAATATTAGTCTGTTCTTCTTTTATCTCTTTTAGATTTTCTATACCAAAGAAATCTAAAAAATTATTAGTAATTTTATATAAAGTAGCATGGCCTATTTCTTCACTCTTACCTGCTTCTTCTATTAAATCTAAAGATTTTAATCTTCTAACTTGTTCTCTACTACTTATTCCTCTTATTCTTTCTATAGATTTTACTGTAATAGGACCTTCAAATGCAATTATAGACAATACTTCTAATAAAGAATTAGATAAATTCATATTTTTTGGATCATCAAAAAACTTTTCATAATAACTACTATATTCTTCTTTAGTAGTTAATTTATATAAATCACCATATTTTTTTAAAGTAAGTCCACTAGTTTCTAAAGAATACTTATTATTTAATAACTTTATTACTTCTTCTAATTCTTCTTCGTTTATTACAGTTAATAATTCTTCTTTAGATACACCTATATCTCCTCTTATAAAAAGTAAACCTTCTACTATAGCTTCTTTCATTATCTAACCTCACATATTATATTTGAAAAATTATCTTCTTGTTTTATAGTTAAAAAGCTATCACTAGCAAGTTCTAGTATTGCTAAAAAACTAGCTACTATTATATCTTTTTGAAACGGAAGAAAAAACTCATAAAAGTTAATAGATTTTCTTTTTAAAAGTTCTTCTTTAATATACTTTATTCTTTCCTTTACAGTTACTTTATTATAAGTTATTTCTTTTTTTTCTAATTTTTCTTCTGTTTCTAACATCTTTTGAAATATATCTTTTAATTTTTCTATAGTATAGCTACCATCATTAGTTAATATTTCATCTTTTTTATAATTAATATCTGTAGAATTTTTACTATAAAAAGAATCTCTATATTGCTTAAAATCTTTTAATTTTTTTGCAAATTCTACATACATTTCATAATTTATTAATTTTTCTCTTAATTTTTCTTCTGTTAATTCTTCTTCTGTTTCTTTTTCTTGTCTAGGTAATAATTTTTTTGATTTTATAAGTAATAAATCACTAGCCATTACTAAATAATCACTTGCTATATCAATATCTAATTCTTGTACTGTTTTTATAACATTTAAATAAGTATCTATTATATTTTCTAAATTAACAGAAAATATATCCATTTTTTCTTTTTTAATAAGTTCTAAAAGTAAGCTCATTGGGCCTTCAAATTCATTTAGATTATATATGTATTCCATTATTCATTAGTCTTTCTATATTTATAAATATTCCCCATTCCTTCTTCTTTTATATTTACTAAATCAGTTTGATAATCAGAAGTATTAAAAGCAAGCATTCCTTTTTGATAATCTTCTTGATTATTAGTAGCTTTTATTTCTGCTCCTACACAAGCATCAAATATATAATAACCATCACTTAATTTAACTATATTATAATATCTTGGTTGTTCATATAAAGTACCAGATACTAATCTAGAATTTATATTAAGTCTTCTTAATAATATTTGTGCTGCTTTAGCAATAGATTCACAAGATGTTTTATTAGAAATCATAGCAGTAGAAAAATTTTGATTTTCATTTAATACTCCTATTTCTAATTTTTTATCTGATAAATAATCATATACTTGTTTAATTTTATTATAGTCTGATGTAGATTTAACTGTAGATAAAAAGTCGTCTACTTTTCTTTCTAATTTAAATGTTTTTAAATCTCTTAAAATCTTAAACTTAGTATTATAATAATTAAATATTTCTATACTATGTATTCCATTACTAGATTCCATTACATATGTATCAAAATAAAATAACTCTGGATGTTCTAATTTCATTATTCTATATATTTTTTTAATAGATGCTGTTATTTCATTTAAAGATTTAGATTGAAAATTTTTAAAATTAACAATATAAGAAGGTTTATAATCTTTTATTGATTTTAACCATCTTTTATATTCTTCTCTTTCATCTACTGTAAGATGCTTTTCTGACAAAAATGTATCTGCAAAATAAATATTATTCATATAATAAGGACTTTTTTTATCTACATCAAACTTATTTTTTAAATCTCTAAAATATGTTTGATATCCAATAATTAAACCTATTACTATTAAAATAACAAAGAAAAATCCAAAAAAAGTTGTAGTCATAAATAACTTCATTTTTTTAGTTCTAATTAAACCTTCTTTATATTCTTTATATTCTTTTTCTAATTCTTCCTTGCTCTTACCAGAAATTACACCAGTTTTTAAGTAATTAGTATCACCTTTTAATTTTTCTAATGCTTCTTTTGCTTCTATTTCTTCTCTTAACATAATTATTCCTTAATTTATAAGTTTAGCATGGACTACAACTCTCTTATTAGGACCATCATAACAAGTAGATAATGTTAATATTTTATCATCTTTATCAATATTTACTCCAAAATTATAAATACTTTTTTTAACAAGATTATTTAAAAAGTTTGTATATCTATCTTTATCATTAAAATTAGTTACTAAATAATCTGTTACTGGATCAGTAATATATACAGAAAATATTTTAAATTTATATAGTTTATTAGGTGTATTTAATTCTATTATTTGGTTATCACTATTTTTATACCAACTAGGTTTTAATGCTTCATTTAATGTAGTAAACATTAATCCATGTCTATCTTGATGACCATATATAATAGTATTTTGATCTAAAATACTTGTTTTATTACGAAAATCCATAAATACCCATCCATAAACATTACTTTTCTTATAAAAATCTCTGTTTAAATAATATTCATTATCACTAGATTGAACTACTGGATAATCTATTTTTGTATTATTAACTTTAATCCATGCTACTGTATCTTTATTAATTTTCTTTAATTCTGAAAAAACTTTATTAAATTTTTTAAAATAATTATCTATATATGTAGAATCTTTTTCTTGATTAGCTAGTTTATCATAATCAACAATACCTAAAATACTTTCTTTTTTAGCATTTATCTTTTTAGTTATATCTTCTGCATTTTTTTGTGAATTAGTCCATTTATAATGTGTATGTATTAAAATTATAGAACATGTAAATATAATGAATAACAATGCACCTTTAATAATATTAATATTTAATTGTTTTACAAAATATCTTTTCTTATATTTTTTATTATAATGGACTTTAATATTAATTTTATTTTTCTTAATTATTTCTTTATTATCTTCTTTTAATTTATCTATAAAAGGCACTATAGATTCATTAGAATTATAGTATATTTTTATATTTATATCTTTTTTATGATATTTTTTTATAACATGAAATATTTTTGATAATATTTCATCATCATAATATGCTAAATGAATATTTTTAAGTTTTAAATTAACTCCAAAAAATGAATCTAATTCATTTAATTCTTCTTTATTTAATTTATAAGAAATAACTAAATCTTTACTATATACAATATTAGAATATGTAGTCATACCATTTTCTTCTCTAAATTTAGATAAACATAATATTTCTTCTTTAGTAATAATTTTTTTATTCTTAGCATTTAACTTTTCAAACATAAAATCAAAAAGAGAATATAAATATATTTCTGATATATTTAATTTTTCTAAATAATAGAAATTATCAAAATCAAGTTCTTCTTCTGAATCAATAATATATTCTTTTAAATTTATAGTTCTAGGTAATAATCTTAAAATAAGTTTAGAAAAATACATATTTTCTACTTCTATTTTTTCTATATTATTATTTTGAATTAGGTCTTTCATAAAATTAGTCATTAATTTTTTATTTTTAATAATATATTCACTAGAAAAATACATATTATCGACATCTATAATATTTGTTTTACTAACAGTATTTTCTATATTTGTCTTTTTTATATGTTTATATTCTTTAATATATAATATATTATTTCTTACTTTAAAAGATAACTTCTTCATATTAAATATCCTTTTTATTCTCTATAAGAATAACATAAATTAGGCTTTTAAACAATCAAGAAAAAAACATTTAAAATTAATTAAATGTTTTTAATATTGAATTCCCCATACTACTTGATGTTTAGCTTCTTTTCCACAAGCTACACATTTATCTGCAACATGTTCTTCTTCAAATGGTATAAGTCTACTCTTAATACCTTTTACTTCTTTTATCTTTTCTTCACATTCTTTATTACCACACCACATTGCTTTTATAAATCCTGGTCTAGTACTTATAATTTTTTCCATTTCATCAAGTGTAGTTGCAGTATAAGTATGATCTTCTCTATTTTTTAATGCTTTTTCATATAAAGATTTTTGAATATCACTTAGTAACTCTTCTACTTTTTCTACTATATTATCAGTTGTTTTAACTTCTATTTTTTCATAGTTATCTCTTCTAACCATTACTACTATATTCTTATCTAAATCTCTTTTCCCTACTTCTATTCTAAGAGGTATTCCTTTTACTTCAGATTCAGCAAATTTAAATCCTGCTGATTTATCAGAATTATCTATTTCAGAAGTTATATTCTTTTCACTTAACATTTTTTGTAATTTTGTAGAAAAACTATTAATATTTTCATCTTTATTATCAATATTTATAATTGATACTTGAGTTGGTGCTATCTTAGGTGGTAAAACTAATCCTCTATCATCACTATGTACCATGATAATTGCACCTATTATTCTTGTAGTAATTCCCCAAGATGTTTGATGTGGATACTCTTGTTTATTTTCTCTTCCTAAAAATTTAACATCATACGCTCTTGCAAACTTATCTCCAAAATAATGACTTGTTGCAGATTGTAATGTAACTCCATTTTGCATAAGAGATTCTAAAGTTAATGTATATTCTGCTCCTGCAAATTTTTCTTTTTCTGTTTTTCTTCCTGATAATACTGGAATTGCTAAATATTCTTCACATAGTCTTTTATAAATATTTAACATTCTTAAAGTTTCTTCTTCTGCTTCCTTAGCAGTTTCATGAATTGTATGACCTTCTTGCCATAAAAATTCTCTTGTTCTTAAGAATGGTCTAGTTTCTTTTTCCCATCTTACAACACTACACCATTGATTACAAAGTTTTGGTAAATCTTTGTATGATTTTGTTACATCTTTATAATATTCACAAAATAATGTTTCACTAGTTGGTCTTACACAAAGTCTATCTTCTAATTTTTTATCTCCTCCATGTGTAACCCAAGCTACTTCTGGAGCAAAACCTTCTATTAATTCTGCTTCTTTTTTCAATAAACTTTCTGGAATAAGCATAGGTAAATATACATTCTTATGTCCACAAGCTTTGAACATTTCATCTAATCTTTTTTGAACGTTTTCCCATATTGCATATCCATTTTCTTCTAAAATTACAAAACCTTTAACAGCTGAATATCTACATAATCTAGCTGATTGTATAACGTCCGTATACCATTTTGCAAAGTCTTCTTCTCTCGAAGTTATTTTATTATTCATTTTTCTCTCCTAATCTATGTCTATAAACCTCTTATCTATATCTTTTTTTGGTTTAACTGCTGCTTCTTGAATAATATTACCAAATACCATCATAGCAACTAATTTATAGTTTTTATCTATATCAAAAGCTACACTTACTTCTTCATCAATATCATCAAAATGTACTATATGAGCACCTATATTTCTAAGTCTTAATTCATTCCAAATATTCATTTGTAACATAGCTGACTCTTCAATACACCAACTATCTAATGATTTTTGTTCATAAGCATCTAACTTTTCTTTAAATTCTTCTATAACTCGTTCATCTTTATAAAAAAGTATTGTTCCATAAGCTTTATCTTCTCTTTTAATTCTTGCTTTATCACTATCTAATAAATCTCCATTATTATTTTTCTTTAAAAATTCTTCTACTACTGTAGTCCACAATAAATGATGAGATTTTTTATTTAACAATACTATTTTTGAAGATTGAACGTTAAAGGGGGACGGAGCATAATAAATAATTTTTCTTAGTAAATTGATTAAATCTTTTTTAGATATTTCAAGATTATTTCCTAAATCATAATTACTTCTTCTTTTCTCTATTACATCCATGATAACTCCTACTTATTTTTTATTATATCATATTCAACTATTTCTCTAATAGTTAAATACAATGGCACTGCTAAGAATACTCCAAGTGTTCCCATTAATGCACCACATATTACTATTGAACATATTACCCATAAGGGTTTAACTTGATTAGTTTTATTATAAACTTTAGGTAAAATTAAATAAGAATCTAGATTTGGAAATACCATTACAACTATTAATGTCTTAAAAAATAATGCTGGTGAAATAAATAAAGATAATATAAGAGCAAAAGTATTAGCAATAATGCCTCCAAACATAGGAATAATATTTAGTATAGCTGTTAAAAATGCTATTACTACAAAATTAGGATGACCTATTACTTTATATACGATTAAATATTCTATAAATATTATAAACATACATATGAATAAACCTTTAAAATAATCTGTTAATTCTTCATCTATCTTTTTTCCTAATTTTAAATATTTAGGTTGTTTCTTTTCAATAAATTTTGAAATTTTTCGTTTTATACTTTCCATATCTAATAAGAAATAAATAGATAATATAAATGTTAAAAATATGCTAACTATTAAAGATAATGAATTATTTATAACTGATATTACTCCATTTGATATGTCTATATTTTTAATTGTACTATTAAATTTTGATAAATAGTTTGAAACATAAGGAGTTAAATTAATTCTATAATGACTATTAATATATTTAATAGCTTTATCAAAAACTCTAGGAAGCTCTTTTAATTGTTCATAAAGAAGAGGTACTGCAGTAACTAAAAGTAAAACTAATACTACAAGTATTACTAAATAAATTAAGCTAACTGTTAACCATTCATATTTTATTTTTTTATTTATTTGTTTTTTAATCGGATAAAGTCCATAAGCAATAATAAATGCTAAAAAGATAGGCAAAATAATAGATAATCCCTTTGAAAAGTAAGTTATCCAATAAGGAGATAATATAAATATTAAAAATATTATAAGTAATATTAATAAAATATTTATTAATTTGTAATTTATCTTTTCCATTATAACTCCAACATTATAGTACAAGGTCCATTATTGATTAAACTAACATCCATGTCAGCACCAAATTTACCTGTTTCTACTTCAATATATTTTCTTAACTCTTGATTAAAATAATCATATAAAAGACTAGATTCTTCACCTCTTAATGCTTTTAAATAACTAGGTCTATTTCCTTTAGATGTATCTGCATATAATGTAAATTGAGATATAGAAAGTATCTTATCTCTAGATGGATCTATAGCTAAATTCATAACACCATTATCATCATCCATTATTCTTAAATTTAAAACTTTTCTAACCATTTTATCTATTATTTCTTTAGTATCACTTTGTGTAAAAGATACAAGTAACATGTATCCTTTATCTATTTTACCTATTACTTTTTTAGCAACTTCTACCTTTGCTTCTTTAACTCTTTGCACTAATACTTTCAATTTATTAACCTCTCTGTCTTAACTATGTCAGTAAATGATTCTAATTCTCTTAAAAATTTATCTAATTTTTCTTTATCATGCACTAATAGTTTTAATTTATAAATTATATTTTTATCTTTATATATAGTATTCATAGAATCAACAAATATATTATTAGAATTTGCTTTGTTTATAATATCTGTAAGCATTTTATTACTTTTAGAATATAAAAGCACTATAGTAACAAATTTATCTGTCTTTTTATTATTCCATTTAACTGTAATATATCTATTATATTCATCTTTGATATTCTCACATTCTTTTCTATGAATTTTTATTCCACTTGTTTTTGTTATAAAGCCAATTATATCGTCTCCCGGTATGGGATTACAACATGCTGCTAAACTTACTTTTACTTCTCCTACTTTATCAACTATTACTGGAGATTTGTGATTTTTAATAGTAATCTTCTTTTCTTCTTCTACTGGCTTAATAACAGGTTTATCTATTATATTAACAATATGATTAGAATTAGTAACATTTTTACCTATTATTAAATAAATATCATCAAGATTATCAACCTTCATTTCTTTACAGATAATATCTATATTTTCTTTTGATAGAAAATTACTAATAGAAAGTTTTCTTTTTCTTAAAGCTTTTTCTAAAGAATCTTTTCCTCTTTCTACATAATTTTCTTTTTCTGTTTTATTAAAAAATGCTTTTATCTTAGCTTTTACTTGAGTACTCTTAACAAATTTCAACCATTCTCTACTAGGTCCTGGAGAATTTTTATCAGTAATTATCTTTATGACATCTCCATCTTTTAAAGTATAATCAAGTGGTACTATTTTATCATTGACAATAGCACCAGTTGCTATTTCTCCTACTTTAGAGTGAATTCTATACGCAAAATCAATTGGTGTTGAATCACTTTGTAATTCTAAAATATCCCCTTTAGGAGTATATACATAAATGTGTGTATTTTGTATTTCTTCTTTAAACGAATTAATGAGTTCTTCACTACTTAATTTATTTTCATTCATTTCTATAATACTTTTAAAGAATTGTAATTTTTGTTCAGTAAGATTTTCACTCTTTTCTTTTAAATTTTTCTTTTCTTTATAAGCCCAATGACTTGCTACTCCGTTTTCAGCAAATTCATCCATATCTTTTGTTCTTATTTGAATTTCATAAAGATTTGAATCTTTACCAAATACTGTTGTATGTAATGATTGATACCCATTAGGTTTTGGCATAGCTACATAATCTTTAAATCTTCCTGGATACGGTTTATATTTGGAATGAATAAGTCCTAATACTTGATAACATTCTGATTCTTTTTCCACTAATACTCTAAGTGCTAAAAAGTCATATATTTGATTAAAACTTTTACCTGATTCTAATTTTTTATATATTGAGTAAATAGATTTACTACGGCCTTTAATCTTCGCATGTATATGATTTTCTTCTAAAAGATCTATAACACTTTGAATCATTTCATTAACACTTCTATCTCTTTCTTTCTTAGTAGATGATAGTTTATCTGCTATTTGATGAAATATTTCAGGTTTTAAATATTTTAAAGATAAATCTTCAAGTTCACTTTTTATTTTATGAATTCCTAAATGATGGGCAATTGGAGCATAAATTTCTAATGCTTCTTTTGCTTTTATTTTTTGTTTATCTTTGTCAAGTGCCCATAAAGTTCTCATATTAGCAAGTATATCTGCAAGAATAATAATTATAACTCTTACATCTTCTGCAAGACCTACTACTATTTTTTTATAGTAATCTATAAGTGCATTACTTTCTGTAGATATTTTTATTTTAGTTAATTTATTTACAGCTATTACTATTTTAGTAATTTCATCTCCAAATATACTTCTTATCTCTTCAATATTAACATCTGTTTCATTTAAAATATCTCTTAAAAAAGAAGCAATTATAGTTTCTGTACTAGCATATATTCTAGTTAGAATCATAGCAGTATTAAGTAAATACTCTACATATGTTTCACCACTTTTTCTAACTGTTTTAAAATGTTTTTCTCTTACATAATTAAATGCTCTTTCAAGTTCTATGTGTTCTTCTTCAATATTATTATATAATTTTAAATTGTCTAATACATCTTTAAAAGATATATTCTTATCATATTTTGTCATTTTTATTTTTTTAACTTCTACTCATCGTTAAGCTTCTTTTTTAATGCTTCTTCTAGCAAATAAATATCTCCACAACTCATAAAAGTTAATACTGCTCCTTTATGTTTTAATAACTTATCTGCATCATCAATAGCTATTTTTTCATATTTATCATTTTCTTTAATTATTAAATCACTAGTAATACCTGGATAATCTTCTTGTTTTTCTCTGTTTGCTCTTATATCTAAGATATATGCTTTATCACAATTTTCAAGTGATTCTACAAATTCATCAAGCAAAGCTTCTGTTCTTGAATAAGTATTTGGTAAAAATATAGCTACACTTTCTTTATTAGGATATTTTTGTTTAACTGCTTCAAGTGTTAATTTTATAGCTGTTGGATGATGTGCATAATCAGAAACAATTACATAATCTTTTATCACTTCTGATTTAAATCTTCTTTTTGCCCCTTTGAATTTCTTAAGTACTCTTTCTATTTCTTCTAATGATACATTATAACTTCTAGCTGTATAAATACCTGCTAATACATTAAGTACCATATATTCTCCAAATATAGGAATATCAAAATGATAAATTAAATCATCTCCTTCATAATAATCAAATTCTGTACCATTTTCTTTATATTTTATATTTTCTGCTCTTACAAAATTATTTTCTTTTATTCCATAATAAACACAATCTAATTTTAAATCTCTGATAGCTTCATAATCTCCACAAGCAAGTACTCTTTTAGCTTTATTACAAAATGTTTTAAATGTTTCTTTTATTTCTTCAATTCCACCTTCATAACATTCTGTATGATCAAGTTCTATAGAAGTAAGTACTGCTAAATATGGATGATATGCTAAAAGATGTTTATTATATTCATCACTTTCGATTACAAATAAACTATTATCCTTATCAGCATATCCACTTCCATCTCCTACAAAATAATTACATCCTACACTTTCAAGTAACTCGCTTATAAGTAAAGTTGTTGTTGTTTTTCCATGTGTTCCACAAACTGAAATTGTTTCAAATTGTTTTGTTAAATCACCTACTACTTCATTGTATTCTTTAAATTTTAAACCTAATTCTTTTAATCTTTTCATTTCTTTATGTTCCGGTTTAAAAGCTTTAGAATAAGTAACTATAGTATCTTTATCTAATGAAGCACTACCATCATAATATATTTTTATATTTCTTTTTTTCAAACCATCTTCTGTATATTTATAATGAGTATCATCATCATAACCTGAAACTTCATTACCTAAATCTTTTAATATATTTGCTAAGGTTCCCATACCAGCACCTTTAATACCTACACAATAGTATTTCATAAATACCTCCATTCGTTTAGATAATTATAACATTTTTTCTTGATAAATGGGGATGTTTTTACTAATATCTAAATTATTTTCTACTTTAAATTGCATAAAAATATTAGAAAATATATTATTAAATAGTAGAGGGTTTATGAAAGATTACAAATATATCATCAAATTAATAACTAGTATTTTTATTTTTTTATTTATAAGTATTTTCTATTCTTTTATAAATATTAAATTAAATAGTAGCATAATGTATCTAATAAATAGTCTTACTATATTAATATGTTTAGTATTACTTTATTTTAAAGATATAAAAAAAGATATTAAAGATTTTAAAATGAATACTTTATCTTTAAGTATAAAATACTATCTAATAGGTCTTACAATTTATTTTGTATATCAATTAATAATATCAAAAGCTATCACTAATTCTATACCTACAAATGAAGAAATGGTAAGAAATTTATTTAAAGTTAATTTTCTTATAGCATTTATTTCTTCTTGTTTTATAGCACCTATATTAGAAGAAATATTATTTAGATTCACTATATTTAAATCTGTTAATAATAAATATATTTTTTTATTAGCATCTTCTATTTTATTTTCTCTTTTCCATGTAACTAATTTACAAAGTATAATTCAAATATTCTTTTTATTTTCTTATTTAATGTTATCTTTTACTTTAAGTTATATTTTATATAAATCAAAAAATATTTGTAATTCTATTATAGTTCATTCACTTCATAATTTATTTATGGTATTACTACTTTTTCTAGGAGGTTAATATGAAAAAATTTATAATCATAATCAGTATATCTATAGTATCTATACTTTTATATATGTATTTCATAGGTAATAGTTTTTTAAATATAAAAGAATATGAACTAAAAAGAATAAATGAAAACTTTAAAGATTTAAAAATTGTTCAATTTTCTGATATTAATTATCCTTTTGTAATAAATATGAACAAAATAAGAAATGTTGTAAATCAAATAAATTATTTAAATCCTGATATTGTTATTTTTAATGGTAATTTATTAAATAGTAAAATAAATGATAACCAAAAAGAATCACTTATTAATGAATTAAAGAAAATAAATGCTAAATACGCTAAACTTTATGTATATGGAGATAAAGATTCTCTTAATTCAGCTAACATATTAAATAAAGCTAATTTCAAAGAATTAACTTATGAAGAAATATATGATATAAATAACAACAAATTAATATTAGCTAATAAAGATCATGTTGATAAATATACAGATATCTTAGTTAGTCATTCTCCAGATGAATATTTAAATTTTAAAAATTTAACTAATATAAAATTAGTATTATCAGGTAGAAGTCTTGGAGGATTAATAAGACTTCCATATCTTCCATGTTTAATAAAATTTAAAGGAGCTAAAACTTATTGTAAAGATTTAGAAAAAGAAAAAGATACAAATATTCTTGTATCTAGTGGTATTGGTAATAACAAATTACCTTTTAGATTGTTTAATCATCCATCAATTAATTTAATTCGTTTTAAATAACTTAAACTGAATATTATTATATACTAAGGCATCAAATCTAAAGATGCCTTTTTTATCGTATCCAATAGATTCTACTGTCTTATCATAATGATTAAGTTTATCTAAATTACTAATATTTACATATACATGATTGCCATCTTTCATATACATTAAAAAAAGTGTACTATCGTATTCTGTAGGTTGATAAAATATTTCTGATATTCTATATTTTACGGATTCATTAAGTGATACAAACTTACTTATAAAGTTCTTTTCTATAGTATTAATAATTTTATTATTTAATACTGGTACCTCAATATTTCTATTTAATTTTACTTTTTCATTATCTTCTAAAATATATAAAGAAGTTGTTTTTTCATATAAAATAACTTTCTTCTCTTCTATAGTTACTTCTATAGTAAATAAAAATTTTCTTTTTATTTGAACTGTTTTAATAATTGTCTATCAGTTAATAAATTATTTCCTCTAATAACTATTAAAGATGGTTTTATAGATATAATATATTTGAAAAGAAAAAAGAATATTACTAATATTACTAGCATTATTAATACTGGCATAAATTTTAATTTTACTTTCTTCTTTACTTTCTTCATTTTAATCCCACTTTATTATTTTTTGTTCTTCTTTTAAATTTATATTTCTTTTATTCTTAGCTTCAGTTTTAACTAAATCAATTAATTCTAATATATCACTAGATTTAGCATCTTTTATATTTATAATAAAATTACCATGTTTTTCACTTATTTGTGCTCCACCAATAATTTTACTTTTTAAACCTAATTCTTCAATTAGCATTCCTGCAGGTATATCTTCTGGATTTCTAAATACACTTCCTGCAGATGGATATTCTATAGGTTGAGAAGCTTTTCTTCTTAAACTTCTATCTTTTATTAAATCCATTATTTCATTTACATTACCTTTTTTCAAGCTAATAGTAGCACTTAAAATAATATAACCTTCATGATGTTGAAAATAAGATGTTCTATAATGAAAATCTAATTCTTTATTAGCTAAAGTAATAATTTTTAAATCTGGAGTAAGTACTTCTACATGAGAAACAATATATCCCATATCACTTTTATATGCTCCAGCATTCATATAAACTGCACCACCTAAAGTACCAGGTATAGCAGTAGCAAATTCTATACCGGTATAACCTTTACTAGATAAAGTCATAGCTAATTTTTGTAAAGATATTCCACTTCCTGCTTTAATAAGATTATCATTTAAGTATTCTATTTCTGATAAATTAACTAACCTAACAATAATCCCATCATAATTATTATCAGGAAATATTAGATTAGATCCATAACCTATTAAAAAATATTTTAATTCATTAGATTTTATATAATCTATTAATTTAACTAAAGATTTAACATCTCTTGGTTCTACTACTACTCTTGCAATTCCACCTATTTTATAAGTACAATAATTTTTTAAACTTTCGTTTTCTTTATATGGTATTTTATTATCTTGTAAAAATTTTATAAAGTCTTCCACAAAACTACTCCTTTATTAATTTAACTATATTTTGAGATGAATTTGCGATATAAAATTTAGTTAAATTTTTCTTTATTTCTTTAATCTTTTCTTTATTTTTTAATATTTCATCTATAACAATATCTACTTTTTCAAATTCATTTTCTTTAAGAAGAATTGCCGCATCACTATTTGCAAATGTTAAAGCATTTTTTTCTTGATGATTGTTCGTTACATACGGAGATGGTACTAAAATAGATAAAACATCAAGAGATGATATTTCTGATAATGTTGTAGCACCACTTCTAGTGATCATTAAATCAACAGACTTCATAACACCAGCTAAATTATCAATATATTCTAAAACTTTAATATTTTTATAATTATTTTGAAATTTATTTATATAGTTTTTCCCACTTATAATTAAAAAATTATATGGCATATTTTTAAACTTTTCTGTTAATTGAACTAATTTGTCACTTATAGTATCAGATCCTAAACTTCCCATTACTATTAATATAAGCTCTTTTTCATCAAAACCTAATTCTTTTTTTGATATAGATTTTATATTTCTAGCATTTTCACTACAAGGATTACCTGTCAAAAAAACATTGTTATTTTTAAAATACTTTCTACTATCTTCAAATGATATAAATATTTTTTTACATTTTTTCTCTACTAATCTATTAGATAAACCTACTATTGAATTTTGTTCATGAATATAAGTATCTATTTTTAAAGATTGTGCTGCTTTTAATACAGGTAATGTAATATAACCACCACAACCTATTACTTTATCAGCTTTAAAATCTTTAATAATTTTTTTTATCTTAAAATAAGCTTTTATATATTTATATAAAACTACTATATTTTTAAATATATTTTTTCTATTTAAGCCTTCTATATCTATTCCTATAAATTTTATATTTTTAGATGGTACTATATCTTTTTCCATTCTATTACTAGTACCAATATATAAAATTTCATCTTTTTCATTCATCGAAGATATTATAGATAAAGCAGGATAAATATGTCCACCAGTTCCACCAGCACTAACAATTACTTTCATTTTTCAAAATAATTAAGCATCATAGCTTCTTTTACCTCTTTTAAAGTATTTCTAGCATATGTTCTAGCTTCTTTTGTTCCTTCTTCTAATATTTTCATAAGTTCATCTTTGTTCTTTAAATACTCTAGTCTTCTTTGTCTAATAGGAGTTAACTCTTCATTTAAAACTTTAAATAAGAATTTTTTGATTACTACATCTCCAAGTCCACCTTTTTTATAATGTTCTTTAAGTTCATCTAAATTTTTATACTCAGGTAAATATTTAATAAAGCTATCTTCTTTTATAAATACATCTAAATAAGTAAACACTATATTATTTTCTATATGACCTGGATCTTCTATTCTAATATGTTTACTATCAGTATACATTTTCATTACTTTTTGATATAGTTCTTCTTCTGTATCCGATAAATATATACAATTTCCTAAAGATTTACTCATCTTAGCATTACCATCTATTCCTGGAAGTCTAAAACTTTCCTTATTATCTGGTAGTGCAGCAACTGGTTCTACAAGTACTTCTTTATAAAGTCTATTAAAAGATCTTACTATTTCTCTAGTTTGTTCTATCATAGGAAGTTGATCATCACCAACTGGTATAATATTTGCTTTAAATGCTGTTATATCAGCAGCTTGACTTACTGGATAAGTTAAAAACCCCATTGGTATACTATTTTCAAATCCTCTCAGTTTTACTTCTTCTTTTACAGTAGGATTTCTAAGTAATCTAGATAAATTAACTAAATTCATATAATAAAAAGTTAACTCTGTTAATTCACTTATTTCAGATTGAATAAAAATAGTTGTTTTTTTAGGATCTATTCCTACAGCTAAATAATCAAGTAACACTTCAAGTAAATTATCTTGTATCTTTTTAGGATTATCAAAATTATCAGTTAAAGCTTGAGCATCTGCTATCATTACAAATTGTTTATATTCATCATTATCTTGTAATTCTACACGTTTTTTTAAAGAACCAACATAGTGTCCTATATGAAGTTTACCTGTTGGTCTATCTCCAGTTAAAATTATTTTCTTCATAAACTTCTCCTAATTAATTATAGCATAAATACTATTTATTATTATGGTCTATTCTCTTCCATTCGATATTTTTTGTACATATTGATTTAAAAAAACATAGTATATAACTCAAAATAAATAATGGATTATAAAATATTTCTAATATCTTATATTTTAGTGATAATTTTATATTATCTTTTTCTACATATAATAAAATAATAGTTAAAAATACTAGCATAAAGTAAATAAAACTTAATAAAATTAAAATTTTAATATATTTTTTTCTAACTTCTAAATAACCTTTTATCCATCTTAGTCTTTGATTAACTGTAGTTTTATAATCATTTGGCTGTTCATCATAATAAATAGCATTAAGATTATAAGTACTATTAAAATTATTTATAATTGAATACAAACTTAATTCATAATCTTCTGTTAAAGTATGAAATTTATAATTATCTTTAATTACTTTTTTACTTAAATAAAAACCTGTACCAGATAATACTACATTTTTTCCTTTTTTAGATCTGTTGTTATTAGAAATTGTATTAATTAAAGAAAAAGTAAGTATAGAACTAATTGATATAACATTTAATTTTTTATTTTTTATTCCTCTATATCCACATGCTATATCATAACCTTCATTATAACTTATCAACATATTCTTGATAAAATCTTTATCTAATATGTTATCTGCATCAAAAATAAAATATAAATCATATTCTTTTTTATTAGTTTTTAAGTAATCAAATGCTTCTTCTAAAGCATAACCTTTTCTTTTAAGATTTAGATTTTTTCTTAAAATTATATTCATATCATAATTTTTAACTATTTCATAAGTAGGATCTTTTAAAGATTCTATTATTACATAAACATCTTTATTATTAACTTTAACAGTTGATTCATTAATACTTTTAAGTAATTTTTCTATTACTTCACTTTCATATCTAGCAGGTATTAAAATACAAAATTTATTATTATTTTCTTTATTTCTTTCTAATATTAAATTTCTTTTTTGAATATTTTTAATTATTAATAATAAAATTCCAATAGATATAAAAATTAACATTATTATAAAATCCATATTATCTCCCAAAAAAAGATTTACTAAGCATTAACCTTATAGCAAATCTTTTTTACTTTAAAATCATTTTTATCTTTTGGATTTGTTCCATCTACTAGTTCTTGAGCATCACTTATTCCATCATTATCATCGTCATCATCTTCTTTATCTGGTATTCCGTCCCCATCTGTATCTCTTAAAATTGTAGTTTCTAAAATTTTTTCTGTTCCTGCAGCCCATCCTGGATAAACGTAATATTTTTTCTCTTCTTCATTTGCTTTCCAATCAATTAATTCATTACCATTTGGATAATTTTTTACCACTTTTTCCATTTGCTTGCTATTATATACTTTTACTTTAGTATCTAAAATTGTTTTACTATTAATGCCTTCAAATTCATGATATTTTCCTGGATTAACTTGAGATAAAGATGGTATATCTGAAATATTTGGAATACTTCCTACTGACCAATAAGGCGGTATATTATAATATAATTCTTCACATGTAAAGTTTTCATAATTACATTTATTTTTCTTTTTTAATGTATTTAGATATTCTTCTCTATATGAAATATCTGAATAACTTAAAACTAAAGTTTTTGATAAATTACCTTCCATATATTCACTTTTTGGTTTAGTTGCTTTAAATACATCTATTGCTTTTAGAGATTTTTCAAACACTGGTATTTGTACTTCATAACTTCCTTGTGATCCATCATCAAAGTATGATGTAAATTTAACTGTTTTTAGTCCTTTTGAACTATTATCCAATTCTTGATCTATTGCAGTTTTAGGCGGATAATTTGCTATTATGTTTGAATAAGTAAAGTTTTGACCAACATAAACTTTATTGTTTGCATTTACTATTGGTTTATATTTTTTTGCTTCTCCTCCAGTTACAGTAACTTCTACTGTTCCTCCATATCCTGTTATTTTATCGAAAAAGTTATATGTATGAGTTCCAACTTTATTAAATGTATATACATCATTATTTCTAGTGAAAGATGAATCATCAAATAAATATTTATCTTGATTATTTACTTTTAATGGTATTTGTATAGGAACTCCCTTATCAACAGTCAATTTTATTTTTTGCTCACTTGCACCAAAAACAGCATATGGATTAGGATTATTTGCTTTTATTTCTTGTAATTTATTGTTTTTTAAATTTATTTGCCAATCTTGCAAATTAGGATTATTAGTTAAATCTATTTCTTTTAAATTACTTTGTTCTAAATAAAGTGCTTGCAAATTAGGATTACCACTTAAATCTATAGTATTTTCTTTATTTGGATTTAAATTTAATACTAAATTTTTTAATTTTGAATTATTTTTAATATTTACTTTTTCAAGTAATGAACTACCTGTTATATTAGCTGATCCAGATGAACTATAAAATTTTTCTGGTAAAAATAAAGTTTCAAGTTCTAGGTTGTTACTAAAGTCTGCTTCTTTTATTTTTGTTCCTGAAAGTGCTAATACTTTTAAATTAGTCAAATATTCTATACCTTTTAAACTACTGATATTTTTATATTGACTATCATTTGTTTGGACTATTTTTATGCTATCTAAAAAAGATTTATCTATTTTTTGTTTACTATATTCATCTAATTTTGAATCAGGAAAAGTATTTTTAGGTATATCTGAAGAATTAGCATCTCCTGTATATTTTAAAATTGAAGAAAAACTAGAATAAAATGGACCATAATTAGTACCATCATAATTATTTGGTTTTATATCATATAACATCGTAAGTATCATTCTTCTGAATTCTTTATCAGGAAAAGCTTCTTCATATGTTAAATCATAATTTAATTTAACTTGTTTTCTCACAACTTTATTATTTTTAGGTAATAAAAACATTATAGATATTCCTACTACAAATAATAAAATTACACTTATAACTATTTTAACTATATTTTTCATACTTATATTTTATAATAAAATAAATTATTTTCATACAATAATTAAAAATAAGATAATTATATGTTTAATTATCTTATTTTATTTACATAAATTAACTATAAAAATTAATTAAATATAAGTCTATTTTTATATTCTTTTCCTCCTACATATAATTTATATCCATTTAAATTAATATTACTATTAGTTGAATCAGCATTACTCAATAATTTAACATAAGTATCACCTGTTAATGCAATAGTACTTGTCTTATCTAGTACTAAAGATACTTCTCCTTCGTTTAATACTTGATAACATTATATCTATATATAATAAAGCATTAATATAAAACTTCTTCTTTTTTAATCTACTTGCTACTAAATCTGCTAAAGTTTTTTCATCTTCTATAATTAATATTTTCATAATGTATACACCTCAAAAATAATTATCTACATATTGATTAAATAAATATTAAAAATTTATTCACCAAATTTCCGCAATAGATGATTCTCTATCTATTTCTTCAATAGCCAAAGCAGAACCCCTAACAAAAGATATTATTTTTTCGTAATCAGCAGACACATCATAATCCAAAAATTTTTTTATTACAGAATTAAGTTCTTCCAAAGATTTTTTAATATTTCCTTCTAAAGCTTTTTTATCTATAAAATATTGAATATTTTGAATATATTTTTTTAAACTTGCTTGTAATTCATTTTTATTAATTTCTATTTGAGTAATATATGAATAAATATCCGAAATATTTATTCTTCTTTCATTTATTTGTGCCATTATTATTCACCATTTTCACCCATAAAGATTTCTTGCAATTTTTTGTTCAGAAGAATTAAACTCTTCAACTGTTGAGACATATCTTTATATTATGTTAGTTGAGTTTATTATTGCATCTGCTTTTGTTTTCAAATTATTATTAATTGTATTTATTGTTTTAGATAACTCATCTGCATCTTTTCCTACCCAACTGGTTCCCAATGTTGAAATTGTATTATTTTGAACTTGATCAACATTATTTTTAAAAATTTCAATATCTTTTATCATAGAATTCAATGTACTTGATAACATTGATATATCAGAAACTCCAATTCTATTTTCCATATCGACCTCCTTGTAATATAATAGCAAAACTAAAGTTAAATTTATTTTTAAATAAGTTTAATTTAGTTTAATTTACATTATTAATAGTAAAATAACATTTAAAATTAATTTATCTAATAATATAACCAGATATTTTATATTTTTAGTTATAGATTTTTAATTCATATATAAACTTCTAATCATTAATTTCATTATTAAAAATAAATACATCTTCAATACCATCGTTTTTAATTATATATTTACCTTTTGTATATTCATTTATTATATTTTTCCAAAAAAAATAAGCTATTGGATTATTTTCCATTGGTTGAACTTCCCAATCCCCTTTAAATTTTTCAAATATATCATAAGCAACATTCTTACCAATATGATGTCTTCTATATTTTGGCATTATTAAAAATTCAGCTATACATTTACCTTTATTATTAAACTTTAAATTTTCATTAACCATTACCATTCCTAAATACTTATTATTGCTTTTAATAAAATATGCATTTCTGTCATTATCAGTAAAGTAATTATCAAACCAATTATATTCAAATACTAAGTTATCATTAATATCATTATCAATATATTGAGATCCATCATATAAAGCAAACTGTAATAATTTATATAATTTTTCTTTATCTTTTAAATTTACATCTACTATTTCATACTTCATAATTATCACTTTCTTTCTAAATAAATTTTATCACAAATACACTATATTCTTAAAATTAAAAGACTAGTTTTATCTAGTCTTATTTTATTATTTATTTTCTTTCTTTAATTTAATTTCAGCTTGTGCTGCTGCTAGTTTTGCTATAGGAATTCTATATGGACTACAAGATACATAATCTAGTCCTATTTTATTAAAGAATTCTATACTTTCTGGATCTCCTCCATGTTCTCCACATATACCAAGTTCTAGATTAGGATTTGCTCTTCTACCTAATTCTTTAGAAAGAATAATTAATTGACCTACTCCTTTTTCATCTATATGTTTAAATGGATCTTCACTTAAAATATTATTATTTAAATAATCATCTAAGAATTTAGAAGAATCATCCCTAGACATACCAAAAGTCATTTGTGTTAAATCGTTAGTTCCATAAGAGAAGAATTCTGCTTTTTCTCCAATTTCTCTTGATAATACTACTGCTCTTGGAACTTCAATCATAGTACCAACTTTATATTTAAGTTCTTTTCCTCTTTCTTCCATTACTTTCTTAGCTTCTTCATCAATTATATTTTTAATAAATAAGTATTCTTTTACTTCTAAAGTAAGTGGAATCATAATTTGTACATCTACTGGTACTTCAACTTCACTTAATGCTTCAATTATTGCTCTTGCTTGCATTCTTGCTATTTCAGGAAAAGATACTGCAAGTCTAGAACCTCTATGTCCCATCATAGGATTAAATTCTTTTAAACTAGCTATTTTTTCTTCTAATACTTCAGTTTTAATATTTAATGATACTGCAAGTTTATCTATTTCTTCTTTTTGTTTTGGTAAAAATTCATGTATAGGTGGATCTAGAAGTCTTATTACAACTGACTTACCAGGCATAGAACTAAATAATTCTTTAAAATCATCTCTTTGATATTTTAATAATTCTTTTATATGTTCTTCTCTTTCTTCTAAACTTGAAGACAAAATCATTTTTCTAAAATTGAAGATTCTTTCTTCATTAAAAAACATGTGTTCAGTTCTACAAAGTCCTATTCCTTCAGCTTCAAACCTTTGAGCTATAAGAGCATCTTTTTTAGTATCAGCATTAGCTTTTACTTTTAATTTACGAAACATATCTACCCAAGACATAAAAGTTGAAAAATTACCTGTTATTTCTTTTTCAGTTTTTTCTATATGTTCAGCATAAACTTCTCCAGTACTACCATTAAGTGATAAATAATCATTTTCTTTTAAAACTCTTCCATCTTTTAATGTTAAAGTTTTATTTTCTTCATCTATTAATATTTCACTACATCCTGATACACAACAAACTCCAATACCTCTTGCTACTACTGCAGCATGTGAAGTCATTCCACCATGTATTGTTAAAATACCTTCTGCTATAAGCATAGCTTCTATATCTTCTGGAGATGTATCAAGTCTTACTAAAATAAGTTCTTTTTCTCCTTTTTCTTTTGCTTCTTTTAAATCTTTAGAATTAAAGTAAATTTTACCTGTTGCTGCACCAGGAGATGCTGCTAAACCTCTTGCTACTACTTGTGCTTTTTTCAAATTTTCTTCTTTAAACACTGGATGAAGTAGTTGATCTAGCAAATTAGCATCTACTTTCATAATAGCTTCTTCTTTAGTAATCATACCTTCATTTACTAAATCTACTGCTATATTTATTGCTGCTTCTGCTGTTCTCTTACCATTTCTTGTTTGTAAGATATAAAATTTTGAATTATCAATAGTAAATTCCATATCCTGCATATCTTTATAGTGATGTTCTAAAGTATCAGAAATTCTAACAAATTCTTCATAACAATGTGGAAATAATTCTTTTAATTTATCCATAGTTTGAGGAGTTCTAATACCTGCTACTACATCTTCTCCTTGAGCATTTAATAAAAATTCTCCAAATAATTCTTTTTTACCATTAGCAGGATTTCTTGTAAATGCTACTCCTGTACCTGATTTTTCACCACTATTTCCATAAACCATTTCTTGTACATTAACTGCTGTACCCCAATTATTTGGTATATTATTTAATTTTCTATAAGTTATAGCTCTTTCGTTATTCCAACTTCTAAATACTGCTTTTACTGCTCTTTCTAATTGAACTAATGGATCACTTGGAAATTCTTCATTAGCAAGTTTTCTATATTCTTCTTTATATATTGCTACAACTTGTTTTAAATCATTACTTGTAAGCTCAGTATCTAAAGTAACACCTTTATATTTTTTTATATCTGAAAATATTTTTTCAAAAGATCCTTTAGGTAAAGACATTGCCACATCTGCAAACATTTGAATAAATCTTCTATAAGAATCATACACAAATCTTTCATTACCTGTTTTAATACTAAAACCTTTTGCTACTTCATCATTAATTCCTAAATTAAGAATAGTATCCATCATACCAGGCATAGAAGCTCTAGAACCACTTCTTACTGATAAAAGTAATGGATTTGATGGATCTCCTAATATTTTACCTGTTTCTATTTCTAATTCTTTAATATGTGCTTTTATTTCTTCTAATATTTCACTACTTAATTTTTCATTATCTTCATAATATCTATTACATGCTTCTGTAGTAACTGTAAAACCATTAGGAACAGGAAGATTTAATCTTCTCATTTCTGCTATATTTGCACCCTTACCACCAAGCAATTCTCTCATATCTTTATTACCTTCTTTAAAGGCATATACATATTTCATAATAAACCCCTTTCTATTTTAAATTATCACAAAATTTATTATTATCTTCAAATGAGTACTTAAATTTTATTCTTCTATATATTCCCTTATTATCTATATTTATATCATAAATAAAATATTTATATTTCATATT
>CAJPPJ010000007.1 GCA_905372515.1 uncultured Eubacteriales bacterium | reverse complement strand
TAATAGTAAAAATATAAATAGTATATACATTTATTGCTAAAGTATTATTTCTATAAAATATATTCCATATTGGTGTTACTAAAAATGCTAATGCTAAAGTCATTGGAATTGAAAAAAAGATTAGTATTTCTAATGATTGATTTACTTTATTTCTAATATTAGCATAGTTTTTAGTAGCTAAACTACTAGCTATGTTAGGTACTAAAGATGTCATTATACCAGTAGCTATAGATACTACTATCATATTTAATTTAAATCCCCATGTAGATAATACAGATGATACTATTTCAGCATTTTCTTTAGTATATTTAAACATATCTGGTAACATTCTAGGCAACAAAAAGACATCTATTGATGTATATACTGATTTACATACATTTAATATTATAAATGGAACAGCATATCCCCATAATTTATAAAATATTTTTTTATTACTTATTCTAGGTTCTATTATTTCGGGATTCTTTTTATTAAATTCTTTTTTATTTTTAATACTTTTATAATATAAATAAAGTAAAGATATAAGTGCCCCTAAACTTGCTGCTATTAAAGCAATTGATACTGTTTGTTTATACTTGATACTAGGTACAAGTATCGCTATAGCACTAATAAAAATAATTATACCTACTCTAATAACTTGTTCAATAATAGTTGAATAAGAAGTAGCTTTTATATATTTATGTCCTTGAAAATACCCTCTATAAACACTCATAATAGGTACTATAAGTATCGAAAAAGAAATAACTCTAATTACAAAAGTAATATCTTCTATAGTATTACCACCTGACTTACCAGCTACTATAAAACTAGCTATTAATGGTGCTAAAAATATAAGAAATAAAAAAGATAATATTCCAAGAATTCCTAAAGTAAAACAAGCTATTCTTAAAGCTTTTTGCTTAGCTTTTACATATCCTAATTCTGAATATTCACTAACCATTTTACTTACAGCAAAAGGTATTCCTGCTGTTGATAAACTTAAAAATATAGTATAAATACTATAAGCATATCCATATAGTGCTCCACCAAGAGTTCCTACTGCTCGATTAAAAGGAACAACATAAATTATTCCTAAAACCTTTGCAATAACTATAGCAGCCGTTGCAATAAAAGCTCCTTGTAAAAAATTATCTTTTTTCATACCTCACCTAATATAATTTTATCATAAAAGAACTTTACTTACTATTTTCATATAAAATTATAGAAGTAGCTATTGCTACATTTAAAGAATCAATATTTTTAATAGGTATTTTTAAATATTCATCACTTATATCTAATATTTCTTTAGATACACCATTTCCTTCATTACCTATTACTATTATTTTTTTAGTATTATCTAAAGCTGATAAATCATTAGCTTTTAAAGAAGTTGATAAAACTTTATATTCTTTATGTTTAGATATAAAATTTAATAAGTTATCTCTTAAAATATTTAAAGAAAATATTGCTCCTTCACTAGCTCTTAATGTTTTAGAATTATATAAATCTACTGTATTTTCACTAAGAACTATATCTTTAACACCAAAAGCTAAACAAGTTCTTAAAATTGTTCCAAGATTAGATGGATCTCTTACATTATCTATTAATAAAATAGTATTAGAACTAATTTCTTTTTTTTCTAAATATTTTACTAAAGCTATATCTTCATTAGAATTTTTTAAACTAGATAAACTTTCTTTTAATTTTTTATCTATATAGAAAATATTATCTTCAATTTTATTTATATCATCAGTTATATAAGTTAAAATTTTATTATATTTTTTTGCTTCTTCTATTATATTTTTACCTTCTATTAAGAAAGTTTTAGTGTTTTCTCTTTCTTTTTTGGTTAATAATTTTTTTAAAGATTTAAACTTTTTATTTTCACTACTTTTAATAATTTCCATTTTTTAAATCCTTTCTTATTCTTTTATAATCTTTACAATTTTCTTCAACTACATTCCAAAAATCTTTTGAATGATTTTGATATATAAAATGACTAAGTTCATGAACTATAACATAATTTAAATACTTTAAATCTTTTTTTATTAATAAAGTATTTAATGTTATAACTTTTAACTTATTATTACATACTCCCCATCTTGTTTTCATTTTACGATATCTTATAGTAAATTTAGGTAAAGAATAAGTAAAATTATTAACTATATCATCAATTATTAATTCTGTATATTTTTTAATATTTTTCTTCAAAAATTCATCATAATTATCTACTTTTTCTATTTTTTTACCTAAAAAATAATATTCTTTTTCTTTAAGTTTAGAATCAAGCATTTTTATTATTTTATCTTTATTTATATCTATAAAATTATAAATATACTTATTAGTTATAAAATAATTAGAATTTATTACTATGTTCATATCATCATCTATTGTTAAGGTCAAATTTTTTTTACTTAACTTTTTATTTATTATTAAATTAACTTTTTTATCTTTTAAATAATATTCCATATATGTATTATATCATTAAAAAAAATACTTATTTAAGTATTTTTTCTTCTATTCTATTATATAAAATATCTATAGTTTTAATTTTATAATCTCCTGATAATTTTTCTTCTTCCCATTTTAAATTACCTAAATTTAACATAGCTTTTATTTTTTTAGAAGCAGTTGGTAATATTGGATAAATCAAATTAGCTAAATTAGCAATAATATAAAGAGATGTATATGTTATTTTATTAAATTCTTCTATATTATCTTTAACCCTTAACCAAGGTTCATTACTATCATAGTATTTATTAGCATAAGATATATAATCTACTATTTTTTGTACTGCATTTCTTATTTCAGCTTTTTCAAAACTTTCTCCTACTGATTTATAGACTTCTTTTGTTATTTTAATAGTTTCTTCATCTATAGTACTTTCTTTTATTATTCCATCAAATTTTTTATTTATAAAAGATAAATTTCTATTAACAAAGTTACCTAACATACCAACTAAAAACTTATTATGAGTTTGAATAATATCTTCTATAGAACAATTCATATCATTAGTTTCAGGTCCTTTATAAGAAAAGTAAAATCTAAGTGTATCACTATCAAATTTTTCTAATAATTCATTTGCAGTTATTAAATTACCTTTAGATTTACTCATCTTATCGTTATTTAAATTAACATATGCTGATGAAACTATATAATCTGGTAATCTATAATTCTTTTTACTAGCTAGTATTAAAGGAGGATATATAGTTGTATGAAATGGAATATTATCTTTACCATGAACATAATAAGTAGTTAAATTTTTATTATTATCATCCATAAATAAGTCAAAATCTATAGCTTTATCTTTTGCTACTTTTTCTCCTGCTGATAAATATCCTAACACTGCTTCAAGCCATACATATATTCTTTTATCTTCATATCCTTCTACTGGTACTTTTACTCCCCAATCAAGTTGTCTTGTAGCTGCTCTATTAACAAGTCCCATATCTATATATTTTTGAGCTTCACCAATAGCATTTTTTCTCCATTTACTCTTATTTTTATTAATTAAGTTTTGTAATTCTTCTTTAAATTCTGGTAGTTTAAAATATAAATGTTTATTTTTTCTAAGAGTTGTAGGATTAGAACAAATCTTACAATGTTTATCAAGTAAATCTTTACTATCTAAAGATGTCCCACATACTTCACATTGATCTCCAGTACTTATTCCACCACAATGTGGACAAGTCCCTACTATTTCTCTATCTGATAAAAATTTTTGACAATGTTCACAATAATCTTCATCTTCTTCTTTTTCAAAAAGATAACCATTTTCTTTTATTTTTTTAAATATTTCTTCTACATATTTTTTATGATCTTCTAACATAGTAGCAGTATATAAATCATAATCGAATCCTAAATTTTTAAAAGTTTTTACAAATTCATTATGATATAATGTCGCTATTTTTTCAGGAGTAGTATTTTCTTTTCTAGCTCTTTCTGTTATTGGAGTACCATGACAATCAGATCCAGATACATAAATAACATTATCTTGACATTCTCTATAATATTTAGCAAGTATATCTCCTGGAAGAAGAGCAGCTAAATGACCAACATGTAAGTAATAATTAGCATAAGGCCATGCTCCTCCTATAAAAATATCTCTTTTCTCCATATTAACACTCTTTCTTAAACATATAAATTATATAATAAAAATAAAAGTAATGCTATTACTTACAAGTATTACACCTTACTTTTATTTTAGTTTCTTCTACAGTTAATCCACTGTTTTTTAAATTTTCTTCTATCATAGTATATGGACATATATCTAAAGTTATTATCTTATGACATTTACTACATTCAAATTCATGACTATGCTTATGATTTTTAATATACTTTGCTTTACCATCTTTATCAAAAGTTTTAATTATTACTTCTTTTTCTAATAGCTTTGCTACATTTCTATATATTGTAGATAAAGCAATATGACTTGAAGATTTTTTATTTACCAAATCACATATTTCTTCTACATATAAACTTTTATTATGATGATTCAATACATCCAAAATATAATTTCTTTGTTTTGTATCTTTCATATCAAACTCTTTCTTTTACAATATTAGTTAATATATTAATAAACCTATCTATTTCTTCTTTTGTATTATAAAAATGTAAGCTTACTCTTATATAATTTTCATTATCATAATTACATTGATTATCACTTCTTACATAAATGTTATAATCAGATAAAACACTAGCTACTTCTCGTTCATCATGATTTTTAATTTTAAAGCTTATAATTCCATAACCAAGTCTACAACTAATACCCATTATTCCCATATGGGCATCTACTTCTTCTATTTGTTCTAATTTTTCTTTCAAATATAAAGTTAAATTTCTTACCTGCTCTTCGATTTTTTCTATACCTATATTATTGATATAATTAATCGCTTCTTTTAATGAAAGTATTCCACTTATATGAGGTGTTCCTAAAGAAAAATCATAAGTTGATAAATTATTTAATCTATCGTTCATATATAAAACCCCTATACCAGTTTCACTGAACATCTTATGTCCTGAAAAATATAAGGCATCTACATCTAATTTTTCAACATCTACTTTTAAGTGACCTACTGCTTGTGATGCATCTACTATTATATATGCATCTGTTAATTCTCTTATCTTTGGAATTATATAATTAAGACCCATATCATATCCATATAAATTATGAATATAAGTAAGTATTACTAATCTAGTATTTTTATTTAATTTTTTATATAAATCTTCTTCATCATAATCTATATCTTTATCTATTAATATTTCTTTTATATTAGAAAACTTATCTATAAATGGTTTTATTGTAGAAATATGATCTTTCTTAGATAGCAATATTTCATCATTACTATTTAATATATTTTTAAATATTTCACTTAATATTTTAGCAGATTCTGTTGCTCCACTAGTAAAGTAGATATTATCTATATTTTTAGCATTTAAAAACTCTTTAACTATTTTTTTAGCATCATTAACTTCTTTGGATATTAAATTTGCACCCTTATAAATTCCACGATTAATATTATAAGAATTTTTATTATAATATTCTGTTATTTTATCTACTACTACTTTAGGTTTTAAACTAGTTGCTGCATTATCAAAATATATAATATTAGGATTATTTTCAAAATATAAAAAATCTTCTCTATTCATAATTTGATATTCTTTCTAAAGGATATGAATTATTGATAAGTTCTATCATTCCACCTTCTAAACTATAGACATTCATTCCTTTTTTATTTAAAAACATAGCAAACTTATCTGATTTTTTACCAGTAGGACATATTAATAAAACTGTAGTATATTTATCAAAAATAATAGCATTATCTACTACATCTAAAAATATTGATTCTAAAATATTCATAGAACCTTTTATATGTGAATTTCTATATGCCAAATTACCACGTAAATCTATTATTAAAGGCTTTTCTTCTTTTATAAAATTATCTAATTCTTCTACTTTTACTTGTTTTAAATATTTATTATCTTCTGTTGTTAATGTATAAATATTATCTTTTGGTTCTTCATAAAATAATTCTGGTCTTCTTTTTTTAATATAAGACATATAGTGTTCTACTCTATCACATATTACTATTACTACATTAATTTCTTCTTTTAAATCTTTATCTATTTTACTTAAAAATTTAATTGCTCCAGCAAGACAAGCCCCACTAGTAGGTCCACCTAATATTCCACATTTATTTACTAAAGTAAACATAGAATCAAGAGCTTCACTAGTACTTACATTAACTATTTCATCATATAAACTAAGATCAAAGTTCCCTACTTCAAACATTTCATCCATATTTCTAATTCCTGGTATGAAATCTCCCTTTTCTCCTACAATTCCATAAGCTTTTAAATAAGGATTTTGTTCTTTTATGTATTTTACTATTCCACCACTAGATCCTGCTGTACCTAAAGTTCCAAAAAAATAATCTACTTTTCCTAAATCATTCCATATTTCTTTACCTGTAGTATGATAATGAAAAGATGGATTATTAGGATTAGTATATTGATCAGGATAAAAATATTTACCTGGATTTGCTATCATCATCTTAGCTATTATTTTTAAAGCATCATTTGGATCATTTGGATCAGGACATTCTGATAAACCAGGCAATTCTTTTATATTTGTACCAAATGACTTAAGTATATCTTTTACTTCTGGTATTTTTATTCTATTTGTAACTGTTTCAAAATCTATATCATTTATATTACATAAAAGTTTAAGTGCTTTTGCTGTGTTTCCACTTGATGATTCTATTACTGTCATATTATTTTTTTTAATTTCATCTATATGATCTTTTAACATAGCATATGCTGTTCTATCTTTTACTGAACCAAATGGATTATATATTTCTAATTTTGCATATAAATTAACATTTTTTAAATTATGAATATCTTTCGATATTTCTACAAGCGGGGTATTACCAATTAAATCTAATACACTTTTATATACCATCTTTACTCCTTACTAGTTATTGGATTATATACTTCATCCATATAAAATACAAAACTATTATTTTTTTCTACGGCAGCTACTTTATTAGTAACTGGAGTTTTGGAATTATCTAAATAGTTAAAATCCATAAAATATCCAGCTGTATTAATAAAAACAACTAAATCTCCTTCTTTTGGAATTTGATCTATAAATATTTTTCTTTTATATATTAAATCTCCTTCTAAACAAAGGTTGCCTACAAAATAAACTCCTACTTTTTCTTTTAATTTTTCTGATTCACTAACTACTATAGGATCTAAAAATACTTCGCTTTCTACCATTACTAAATCATTTCTTCGCATATCAAGGCCTACTACAAGATCATCTTTTATTTTTTTTACAAAATTAACTTTACTTATAGTAACACCTAAATTATCAAGTAATGCTTTACCTGGTTCTACATAAATAGTAATCATATTATCAGTTAAAATTTCTGCTACTGTTTGATTTTGATAATCTTCAATTGGAGTTGATAAAAATAAATCTAAATCTTCTGCTTCTTTATCTTTATTGTAAAAATTATAAATATTTAAAGTACCTGCTAAAGTATTATTTTTAATATTCATACCAAAAGTGTCGTTATTCCATGTTAAAGAATTAAGAGATAAAAAAGATTGTTTAAGTTCTGTTATAGAACTATTCCATTCATCTTCACTATCAATATAGTTTACTTTAAATCCTCCACCTATATCTATTACTTTAGGACTAAGTCCCATTTCAATAGTTTTAGTAGTTAATTTTAGAGCATTTTTCATAGCTGTTACTTTTTCACTATTTTTAACGGTATCTACATGAAAAGAAAATCCTAATAAATTTAAGAATTTATTTCTGCAAATAATGTCTAAAGCTTCTAAAATATCTTCATAACTCATTCCAAATCTAGTTATTCTTTCTACAGCATAATTCTCAAAAAATGAAGATATTCTTAATAAGATATTTATATTTTTTTTATTTAATTCTAATATAGTATTTAATTCACTTAAATTATCAACATTTATTGTAACATTTTGTTCTATAGCAAGTATTAAAAATTCTTTGTTTTTAGGACCAGTAGCTTCTATTCTATCTCCAGTAAATCCTGATATTAAAGCTCTTCTTAATTCATAAATATTTGCAACATCAATATTAACATTAAGAAGTGATGCTTCTTTAACTATTGCCAAAGATTTATTACACTTATGTGCATAAAACACTTTATATAATAAATTATGTTTTTGTAATACTTTTTCAATAATTTTTATATTATTTTCTAAATTTTCTGGAAATAATATATTACATGGTGAAGAAAAAGTATTTAATGTATTTTTTAAATCTTTTATTTGACTTAAAAATTTCTTTGTTTTTTCATCTTTTTTTGCATTAAAGCTTATCATTTATACCTCTAATTCTTCATATGAAAATGTTTGATCTATATATTTTGTTAAATCCTCTTTATAATATTCTGAATACCAATCTAAACATGCTGCTATATAAACTTTCTTAAGTCTTTCATAATATTTTTTCCAATCTCTTGGAGTATTTTTCATAACAGCTATTATATTTTCATAAACTTCTTTATTTTCATTTACAAATTCATCAAAATATTCTTTTTGACCTTGTTCATATTTTTTTAAATTTTTAGATGATTTTATAAATCCTAAGATATTTTTTTCACCTATTTCTTTAATTAAAAATTCTTTATCTTCATCATCTATTATTTTATTTCCAATTACATAAGTTTTTATACCTAGAGTATCTGTTATATTTTTAAAATCTTTATATACAGATATTCCTTTTAAAGTAGGTTCTACTACAAAAATATTAATATCAGATACAAAGAATAAAGATGTACCTAAACTATCTATTCCTGCTGTTGAATCATTGATAACATAATCTTTATCTGTATCTAACAAACGATGATAAATAAGTTCTAAAGTATTAAGTTTACTATGATAACAATCAGATCCAACACTATCTTCTGTATAAGTTCCTACTGTAAATAACATTAAATTATTTTTGATAGTTGCATATTTTTTTATAAATGGATCATCTTTAGAAACTTTTATAAATTTTGAAGTTTTAATAGGTGGTGTTGTACCTATAATTGGAATATTTCTATTAGGCTCTAAAAATTTTGTTATTTCCTCATTTTGTTCACTTATAATATTTATTGGCATATCAAATACTTTTCCCAAATGAACATTCATATCAGCATCTATTGCTAAAACATTTTCTTTTTTATTCAATAAATATTTTATAAAAGATGAAGATACTGTTGTTTTACCACTTCCACCTTTTCCAAAAAATGATACTCTCATATTATTATTTCCCTTTTACCTTTTGTTTTTGTCTTTTTATAGTTATGTTTCCTTCTTTATCTTTATTTATATATCCAATTGATGTAAAACTTATAGTCTTAACATTTTCATCTATATCTATAGTAACATCATCATCACCTACTACTTGATATGTTTTATATCTAACCAATTGATCTAAATCTTTATTATATTTATATGATTCAATATAAATTAAAAACATATCTTCATCCATTTGAAATTCTAACTTTTCATCACGTTTTTCTGCTTCATCAAAAGTTAATTCTAATTCAACTACATGAGTATCTTTCATATCTATATGAAATTTTAATTCATCATCCTTTTCATCTAATGGTATAACTTTTCCTATTTCATCATTAGTATCTTTATATGACTTTAAAGTTATATCACTTGCATTTAAAAATTTTTTCATTTTTCCTCCTAAATGCTAATCATTTGCATTTACATGTTTATATTATAAACTTTCAAGATTAAAAGTCAAATAAAAAATAACCACTTTAAAGTGATTATTTTTCTTCTGCAAACCATTTATCATTTGACTTCATTACTAATATTTCTTTTGTATATGATACTTTACCATCTTTTTTTATTGATACTACATATAAGTAACCAGAATCATTATTTTTTAAATCTTTTTTAGATAACTTATCAGGTTCATTGTATTCACATGTTACTTTTTTAAATTTAATATTATCTAAATCTTTTGAATTTATTTCTTTTGCTACATTTTCTCTTTGTTGTTTTTCTTCTTTTTTAGCTAATTGTTCACAATAATCTCTAATAGTATCTTTATATCTATTATCTTCTTTTAATCTATCATTAAATTTATAGATAAGTAATACTATCATGATAAATACTAGTATAGAAAGAGCTGCAATTATAAGTTTAGATCTTGTTGATTCATTGTTCATTTCTTCTTTTGTTTTAGTTGCTGCAATAACTTTAGTTTCTTCAACTACTTTTTCTAATTTAGGTTCTTCCTTAACTTCTTTTTTTACTTCTTCTACTTTTACTTTCTTTTCTACTTTTTTATCATTCTTTTTTACTGAATTTGTTTTTTTAGAATCTACTTTTTTAGAACTTGTCTTTTTCTTTTTTGTAGTATCTTTCTTTTTATTATTTGTTGTTTTTTTCTTCTTTTCTTCTTCCATTTTCAAATACCTCTACTAATATAATAATAAGTTTATTCTTATTTTACAACTATATTAACTATTTTATTCTTTATATAAATCTTTTTAATTATATCTTTACCATCAATATATGATTTAATTTTTGAATCTTCAAACACTTTATTAAATATTTCTTCTTCAGTTTCATTTATAGAAATTTCTACAGTTGATCTTAATTTACCATTAATTTGAACTCCAATAATTTTAAAATCATCTTGTAATTTTTCTTCATCATACTTAGGAAATTCTTCATAAGTAATTGTAGAAGTATTAAAAAATCTTTGATAAAATTCTTCTGTTAAATATGGACATATTGGATTTAACAATTTTAAGAAACCTTTAATATATTTTAATGGTACAACATCTTCTTTACTAGCATCATTAATAAATATCATCATTTGTGCTATTGCAGTATTAAATGATAAATTTTCATAATCTTCTTCGCATTTTTTTATTGTATAATTATAAACTTTATCTAAATTTTTATTATCTTTATCTTGAATTTTATCACTTGTCAGTAACCTTACTACTTTATCCAAGAATTTTTTAGCACCTACTATTCCTGAATTACTCCATGGTTTAGATGCTTCTAAAGGTCCCATAAACATTTGATAAAGTCTTAATGCATCTGCTCCATATTCATTAACTATATCATTAGGATTTACTACAAAATCTTTATATCTCTTACCCATTTTTATTCCATTAGCACCAAGCATCATACCTTGATGAAATAATTTTTTATATGGTTCATCAAAATTTAAAATTCCTTCTTCATGTAAAAACTTAGTCCACATTCTAGAATATAATAAATGTCCTACTGCATGTTCTGTTCCACCTACATATAAATCAACTGGCATCCAATGATCAAGTAGTTCTTTTTCTGCTAGTTTTTGATCATTATGAGGATCTATATATCTTAAAAAATACCAACTTGAACCTGCACTACCTGGCATAGTAGATAGTTCTCTTTTACCTTTTTTACCATTTATTTCTACATTGATAAAATCTTTTGCTCTAGCTAAAGCTGATCTACCATCTCTAAATGGTTTATAATCTTCTAAAACTGGTAATTCTAAAGGTAAATCTTTATCATCAAGGGCAACTTGTGTTCCATCTTCTAATTCAACTATAGGTATAGGTTCTCCCCAATATCTTTGACGTGAAAATATCCAATCTCTCATTTTATAATTTATTTTCTTTTTACCTAAATTATTTTTTTCAAGATATTCTAACATTTTTTCTATAGCATCTTTTTTATTTAAACCATCTAAAAATCCTGAAGATATATGAATACCATCTTTTTCCATATCTTGTTCATCAACATCTAAAACTTTAATTATTTCCAAATTAAATTTCTTCGCAAATTCAAAATCTCTTTTATCATGAGCTGGTACTGCCATAATAGCACCTGTAGCATATGTTGATAAAACATAATCTGCTATATAAATAGGAATCTTTTTATTGTTAACCGGATTAATTGCATAACTACCTGTAAATACTCCTGTTTTATTATGATTAAGATCTGTTCTTTCTAAATCACTCTTTTTAGCTGTTTCTTCTTTATATGCTTTAACTAATTTTTCTTGTTCTTTAGTAGTAATTTTATCTACTAGACTGTGATCTGGTGATAAAACACAATATGTAACACCAAAAAGAGTATCACATCTAGTAGTAAATACTGTAAATGACATATCAGTTTTATCTACTTTAAATTCTACCTCTGCTCCTATAGATTTACCTATCCAATTTCTTTGAATTTCTTTAGTTGACTCTGGATAATCTACTCTATCTAAACCTTCTAATAATTTTTCTGCATATTTAGGTATTTCAATAACCCATTGAGGCATATTTTTTCTAGTAACTGGATATCCACCTCTTTCAGTTTTACCATCTATTATTTCATCATTAGATAAAACTGTACCTAAATCTTCACTCCAATTAACTAACATATCTGTTTTTTTAGCTAATTTCTTTTCAAATAGTTTTTTAAATATCCATTGTGTCCATTTATAATATTTTGGATCACTTGTAGAAATTTCTTTACTCCAATCAAATGATAAACCTATATTTTTAAGTTGATTTTTAAATATTTCTATATTTTTCTTATTAAATTCCGCAGGATTGTTACCTGTTTCTATAGCATATTGTTCGCTAGGTAAACCAAAGGAATCCCATCCAATTGGATGTAAAACATTAAACCCTTTCATTCTTTTATATCTTGCCATTATATCAGTAGCAATATACCCAAGAGGATGACCTACATGAAGTGCTGAACCTGATGGATATGGAAACATATCTAAACAATAATATTTAGGTTTAGAAAAATCCCATACATCTGTTTTAAATGTTTCATTTTCTTCCCAATATTTATTCCATTTGTCTTGATTCTTTTTAAAATCATAATCTTTATTAATCATTTCTTTCTCCTCTCTTTTCAAAATACAATCTTAATATCATTATAGATATCCATAAGATAAACAAAATTACAATAAAACCAAATAAAAATTTTAAAACTACATTTTTTATTGGTACTTCATAAAATATAAAATATGTTAAACCTAAATCTATAGATAATGTTAAATATATCGCATGTAGAAAATGTCTATAATTAACTCTTTTTCTATCTATATTTAATATTTTAATATACACTGCTATATCATTAGGCTCTTTAGCAGTTTCATCTAATGCTCTTCCTTTTACATCAAATTTACTAATATATAGTACATAAAATATAAAATAAGAAATAAGTACAAATAATATTGCCATAATTAAAGTTAATACCATATTTACCTCAACAAAAAAGATGCTACCTTATAAGGGCGAAATGCCGCGGTACCACCTTACTTTTTTCTTCTTTAATTTATATAGAAATTACCCTATCTTCACGTTTTTTATTAAGACAAGTTCATAATATTCATTTTATTAGTTCTCATCAACCACTAACTTTCTTTAAAAACAATTATTATTACTACTTCTTAAATGAATTAACAATATTATAAAACATTTAACTTTTTATATCAATTATTTTAAATCTTTTTTAAGCTCTAATATTTTTTCAATCATAACGTTAGATAAACCTAATTTCTTAAGTTCTAATCTTTTAAAAAATCCTGTAAAATTATCATTTGATAATAATATATCTTTAACTTTATCTTTTAAATTATTAGGTACTTCTAAATCTTTAATAAAATTATCTATATTTACATTATCCTCATACATATATAAATTTTCTAACATATCTTCACTTTTTAACTTAATAGTAACAAGTTCTAAAGTATTAATATTTTTAATATCTATAATTATATCTTTTCCTACTCTTTTAATACTAAATGGTAAAGTTTTTTCCATAGTTTTAACTAAAACTAAAGAAGGATTTTTAATGTTTTTAAACACTAAAGTATAATTTCTAAGTTCTGGTATAACTCCACTTTTACCTTCTATAGGTTTTATATCTATAGTATATTCTTTAAGTTCATTTCTATATGATATTTGAGTTTTCATATAGTTACCTTCTAAATATTTTTGACTTATTCCATCATCTTCATAAAGCATATATGTTTTACCTGCTCCTGGAAAAAATTCAATCAATAAATTTTTAGGATTAGTATAACTATATGGATATAAATCATTATTTTTAACAATAACTGAACCAGGTCTTACAAATATAGGATACTCATCTATTCTAAAATAACTACTATATTTTTTAGCACCTTCATAAAATTCCGAAGAAAAATAATTATACCAATTACCTTTAGGTAAAAAATAATCTACTTTAGTATACCTTGTTGATTTTACAAAATCTTTAACTATAGGTACAACTAAAAAAGTATTAGCTAAATAATATTCTTTTTTATATTCTTTATATTTTAAAGCATCAGGCATAGAAAAATATAATGGTTGAAACATTAAGAAACCTTTATGTGAATAATTATAATATTCAGAATATAAAAATGGTACTAACCTTTGTCTCAAATTTAATAGTTCTTTAGATAAATTTAAATACTCTCCACCATATTCCCAAGGTTTAGAAATATTATATTTTAAATCACTAAACTCTAAAATACTAATTGGAGAAAAAATATTATATTGAAGAGATCTTATATATAAATTAGGATTATTTATATAATTACTACTTCCATTTATTAAATTAGCTTGCATTATTGATAAATTTGAATAATAAGCATTTTGTCTTTCAACTATCTTTTCTAAGTTTTCAAAGCTCGATACATAATCTCCCGTATAAGTAATTGGATATAAATGAGGAGAAATAGTAGAATTTTTTGATATGATAAATCCTCTAGTAGATTCTTTTCTAGCTTCATTTAAATAAGTGTAATGATTAAGTCCCCACATACTATAAATATCACCTTCATAATCATTCATTATAAAATCTATTCCATTTTCTTTTATAGGTCTTATAAGTGCTTTAATATATGTATCAATAAATTTAGCATCATTTCCTTCACAAGGAATCAAATTATTATTATCAGGAGACAAAAATTTTCTAAGTTCTACATAATTTAATTCGTTTTCATTAAAACCATTTTGAGGATTAACCTTAATACCTAAAAACACTCCCATTTTATGAATGTTTTTTATTAATTCTTTTGGGTTTTCAAATCTATCTTTATCAAATAAAAAAACTGTATTTTCTTTTTGAAAATTACCTAATATATAAGTAGATAAATAAATATCTCTATTTTTAAATTCTTCTATTGTTTTAATTACATTTTCTGAATTTATTTTTCTATTATCAAGTAAAATATTTCCAAAAGAATACTTAGGTATTAAACTAGCTTTACCTGTTAAAGTTAAATAATCTTGTAATGCTAAGGAAAAATCATTGTTATACACAAATAAATATATATCTGTTTTACTATCTACAAAGTTAAAGTATCCATTTTCATCTATAACTGGTGATAAACTTTCATCTATAACTGCATATTTATTTCTAGAAAATAAAGTTTCACCATTCAAATTATCATTTAAACTTCGATAGTTTCCTCTTATATTTTCATTATCTTTTTTATTTGGATACCAAACTTCATCAGTATTGTTAATCTTAGCATAAAAATACATAGATGGATTATTACTAGGTCCAATTAAAGGCGCTTCTTTTTCATATACAATATGAAAATATTTAGTTTCTATTTCAAGAGTAGTTGATGTATCAATAATATTAAATTCAGGTTTAGGAAATTCTCTATTTCTAATAGATACTGTTAAATTATCAGTAAATTTAGAAGATCCAGAATATTCAAGTCTTATTAATCTTTCAGTTAAAACAGTGAATCTATATTTTTCACCTTTAATTATAGAATCAATATTAGAAAGTTTTTTACTTTGATCCAAAATAAAACTATTTTTAATCTTATCCATAATCCCTCTATTCTCTTATAAGATTATACCACAACAATTAGAGTTATGATATAATTGAATAGGTGATAATATGCAAGAAATAAAACTTTTTACAAATACAAGATTGTTAGCATATCAATATGGTGTATTAAAAGCATTAAAAAAATTAAAAATTAATCCAAAACATTTAATAAGTGATGAAGCATCTTTTATTAATATTTTTTTATATACAGATTATAATTTATTAAAAAAATATTATGAAGGAATTGTTTTAGATAAGAAAAAATTTATATCTAAACATTTAAACTTCAAAGATTATATTTTTAATGACTATTATTTAGAAGTTGAATTACAAGGAAACTTAATATATCAATCTCAGATAACTCCTAAAGATTTTAACAGATTTTTAAATTACAATTTTAAGAAAAAATATGGTCAAAAAGAAGAAGATTACTTTTTAGCAGATTTAAATTTAGATGGTGAAAAACATGTATTAAGATTAGCAAAAGATATTCAAAGACACGATAAAGATTATTTAATAGATAAAGCTTACTATGAAACATTAAAATACTTTAAGAAAATCGAAGGTAATACATATTATTTTCACAGCAAAGAATTAGATAAATTTTATAATTCTATTAATAAAAAATATATTGATGAACTTTTAAAATATATAAGATCAGATGATAGCTTAGAAATTTTGGTAGATAAAATATCTTATATTTCTAATATTTTAAAAGATGATAATAAAGATTACTTTTTCAATTTAATGGAAAATACAGCAAAAATATTTAAACTAAATAATTCTAAATTATATACAATTAATAAATTTAATGAAAATTTAAAAAACACTGTATATAGATTAAGTCAAAAGAAATCTTTAACATATCAAAAATTAAATTCCGTTAATGCTTTTACTGATGAAGAAATAATAACTATTATATGTAAGTCTTTAAATATGAACATTGAAAATGTTATAAACATAATTAAAAAATATCCTGTTCATTTTTTATCCGCTTTATATTTGGAGTTAATTTAATGAACAAAAGATATAATAGTTTAGATGAATTTTATAAAAATAAATTTGGTTCTAAAATAGCAAAAATTTCTCTTAATGGTAATTTTACATGTCCTAATATAGATGGAACAAAAGCTTATGGTGGTTGTACATTTTGTTTAGCAGGATCATCTATGTTTGGAGGAAATAAACAAAAAAGTTTATTAGAACAGTTTAATGATGGAGTTAAAAAAGTACAAACTAAATGGAAAGATTGCAAATATATTGCTTATTTTCAAGCTAATACTAACACATATGATAATTTAGATAACTTAAAAAAAAGATTTGAGCCTTTTTTAAATATAAAAGATGTTGTTGGTATAGATATTTCTACTAGAGCTGATTCTATAAATGATGAAATTTTAAATTATTTAGAAGAACTAAACAATAAAACTTTTTTAACTGTAGAATTAGGATTACAAACAATTCATGAAAAAACTAGAAAAGAATTAAACAGATATGAAGATTTAGAAGATATAGTTAAAGCTACAAAAGAATTAAAAAGAAGAAATATAAACACAGTTGTTCATATTATTAATGGTTTTAAAAATGAAACAAAAGATGACATGTTAGAAACTATTGAATTTGTAAATAATCTAGGTGTAGATGGTGTTAAAATTCATATGTTATTTATTGAAAAAGGTACTCAACTAAGTAAAGAGTATTTAAAAAATCCTTTTCACATATTAACATTAACTGAATTTGTAGATATAGTATGTGATCAAATAGAATTACTCAATAAAAATATTATACTTTATAGATTAACTGGAGACCCTAATAAAGAACTTACTATAGAACCTAAATGGACACATAAGAAATTTGTAGTATTAAATGAAATAGATAAAGAATTAAAAAGAAGAAATAGTTTTCAAGGAATTAAATCAAAATAAAAATATCTCTATTTTTGTAGAGATATTTTTATTTTACTCTTTTATATCCGCTTTGTAATATATTCTTTTCTGTTGCTTTAAAATCAATGTACTTAGCATCTCCTCTATCGATTAATCCTCTAGATGCTAGTTCTCTAAAATTAGCTTTTGTATAGTCAATTTCTATTTTTAATTTTAAAAGTTTACTATCAGTATATTCAAAAGAATATTTTACTCCATTTATATTATATGTTCTATCAAATGCTCTCTTTAATGAAGCTGTAACTTGTTCTTTTGTAAGTTTTGCTACTGTTGCATTTTTAGAATAATCTATTGTAGTATCTGCAGTATATTTAACTAATTTATTTCCTTTTGCAGTTAACACTACTTTAGATTCTGTTGTAGAATTTTTTAAATAATAATTATATTCTTTAGAACCTAAACATGCAGTTAGTGAAAATGCAATTAATAAAACTAATCCTAAATATATTTTCTTCATCTTTTCCTCCTAAATTTATTATAACAACTTAATATATAGTAGTAAATAGTTTAATAAACTAAAAAAGACATGTAAATAAAAACATGCCTATTTAACTCTCTTATATCCTTGTGTAGATAAAATCTTTTCTATATCTTTTAAAGTTATATATTTTACTTCTTTATCTATAAGAATTCTCTTTTTATATAATTCTTTAATATCAGCTTTTGTAAGATCTATATCAAGTTTTATTTTTGCTAATTGTTTAGACTCATTATAATCTATCGTATACTTTACTCCTTTTAAAGAACCATAATACATATTATATAAGTATTTTAAAGTTTCTAAATTAGACTTAGCATAAGATTTAATTTCAATATTAGTACTATAATTGATAACTTTATCACCTTTTACAGTTACAACAACATTTCCATCCGTAATATCATTATTCATTTTATAATTATAGTTTTTAGTACCTAAACAAGCTGTTAAAGTAAATAAAGTTAATAAAACTATTCCTAAACATAGCTTTCTTAAATTCTTCATATTACCTCCTTTATTATAAATTTACAATTAAATATATTTTTTGTAAATATATAGTTAACGTAATTTTAATTCAAAAATAATATCTCTAAGTTCCATAGCTCTTTCAAAATCTAAATCTTTTGCTGCTTGTCGCATTTGTTTTTCTAATTCGTTAATATCTATATTTTCTTTAACTTCCTTAATTCTACTATTTTTTGTCTTTTCTGTAGATACATTACTTATTACTTCTTTTATAGATTTTTCTATAGTCTTAGGAATTATACCATGAAGTTTATTATATTCTTCTTGAATAGTTCTTCTTCTTTTTGTTTCATTGATAGCATATTCCATAGAAGCCGTAATCTTATCAGCATACATTATACATTTTCCATTAGCATTTCTTGCACAACGACCGATAATTTGTATAAGACTTCTATTACTTCTTAAAAATCCTTCTTTATCAGCATCTAATATTGCTATTAAACTAACTTCCGGTATATCTATACCTTCTCTTAATAAATTAATTCCAACTATACAATCATATTTACCAGTTCTTAAATCATGTATTATTTGTAATCTTTCCAAAGTTTTCACTTCAGAATGTAGATATGCTACTTTAATATCTAAAGATCTTAAATATTCGGTTAACTCTTCTGACATTTTTATTGTCAATGTTGTAATAAGCACTTTTTCTTTCTTTTCTATTCTTTCTCTTATTTCATTTACAAGATCAAATATTTGATTTTCTGTTTTTCTTACTTCAATTATCGGATCTAAAAGTCCTGTAGGTCTAATTATTTGCTCTATAACTTTATTATCAACAAGTTCTAATTCATAATCACCAGGAGTTGCAGAAACATAAATAGCTTGTTTTATTTTACTTGTAAATTCTTCAAATCTAAGAGGTCTATTGTCTAATGCTGATGGTAATCTAAAACCATATTCTACTAAAATCTCTTTTCTTGCTCTATCTCCATTATACATTCCTCTAACTTGTGGAAGTGTAACATGTGATTCATCAACTACTAATAAAAAATCATCTCCAAAAAAATCAAGTAATGTAGTTGGTGCAACTCCAGGAGCTCTTCCATCAAAATATCTAGAATAATTCTCTATTCCACTACACATACCTGTTTCTTTTAACATTTCTAAATCATAATTAGTTCTTTCCCTTAATCTTTGCTCTTCTAAATACTTGTTCTTATTTTTAAATTCATCTAATCTGATAGCTAAATCTTTTTTTATTTCTTTTTCTGCTTTTATTATTTTTTCATGACTTGTAACAAAGTGGCTTGCAGGAAATATAGAAACAGTTTTTTTATAGTTTTTTATAGCACCTGTTACAACATCTATTTCTGATATTCTATCTATTTCATCTCCAAAAAATTCAACTCTAATTGCAGTTTGAAATTCACTTGCAGGAATAATATCAACAATATCTCCTCTAACTCTAAAAGTAGCCCTTTTAAAATCAAAATCATTTCTTTCAAACAACATATCCACTAATTTTTTTAAAACATCATCTCTTGATATCTTCATACCTTGTTGTAGAGTTAACATATGATTTCTATATTCTTCTACTTCACCTATTCCATAAATACAAGAGACACTTGCTACTACAATAACATCATCATAACTTAATAATGATGATGTAGCAGAGTGTCTTAATTCATCTATTTCTTCGTTTATTGATGAATCTTTTTCAATATAAGTATCAGTTGAAGCAACATAAGCTTCTGGTTGATAATAATCATAATATGAAACAAAATATTCAACATGATTATTTGGAAAAAGTTCTTTTAATTCACTATATAATTGTCCTGCTAAAGTTTTATTATGAGCAAGTACTAAAGTTTTCTTAGCTGTTTTTTCTATAACATTTGCAATAGTAAAAGTTTTACCTGTTCCTGTTGCTCCAAGTAATACTTGATGTTTAGTACCTTTTTTTACTTCATTAACTAATTCTTCTATTGCTTTTGGTTGATCTCCTGAAGGAGAATATTTTGATACTAAATTAAACATATAGTCTCCTTTAATCTTTTTCTATTTCTGTTTCATATAAATATTTATATGGTTTACAATTATTAATTAAATATTCATGACTTCCACTATCTATTATTTGTCCTTCTTCTAAATAAAATATTTTATTAGCTTTTTTAATAGTAGATAATCTATGAGCTATAATTAATATAGTATACTCACCTTCCATATTTTCAATAGCTTTTTGTATTTCATATTGTGTTTCATTATCAAGAGCACTAGTTGCTTCATCAAATAAAATTATCTCTGTTTTTTGAATAAGTGCTCTTGCTATTGCAAGTCTTTGCTTTTGTCCTCCTGACAAATTAACTCCACCTTCACCTATAACTGTATCATATTTATTTTCTAAATTTTCAATAAATTTATCTAAGCAAGCTAATCTACAAGCTTCTTTCATTTCTTCATCAGTCAAATCTTTTTTAACTAATTGCAAATTCTCTTTAATAGTCATATTAAAAATATAAGGATTTTGACTAATAATAGTTATATTACCTCTTATAGTATCTTTATCTAAAGTTTTAACATCATGATTATCTATTAATATTTGACCACTATCTACATCATACATTTTAACTAATAAATTAAATATAGTAGTTTTACCTGTTCCACTTTTTCCAACAAAAGCTACTGTACTATTAGCAGCTATTTTGAAACTTAAATTTTTTAATACTTTATTTTTACCATAAGAAAAATCTACATTTCTAAATTCAAAATCACCATTTATTTTATCTAAATGAACATCACCAAATTTTTCTTTTTTATATAATTTATCACCAAGAATTTCTTCAAGTCTATTTCTAGATACATCAAATTCTTTAAAATAACTTATTAAATCTCCTACTAAATAATAAAATCCATGAGAATTACGAACATAAGTATATAAAACTACTGCACTTGCAGATACTATATATTTTTCTTTTATAATAAAAACTAAAAGTAATATAAATACAAGTTCTAAAATATTATCAATATTCCAACTTAAAAGTCTCCACTTATATGTTATATTTCTTAATCTCAAATATTTTTCAGAATAAATATCTACATCTTTATCAAATTTAGATAAAAAATCTTTTTCACTATTAAGCATTTTTATGTCTCTAGAACCTCTTACTAATTCAGAAACTGTAGTAGATAAATTATCTCTAGCTTTCCTAAGTATTTTATCTAATTTTTCTTTTTTCTTTGCTCTAATATTTTCAATAATGAATAAAATAACCATCATTAGAAGAACAAATATACCTGCTATATAATTAAGTATAAAAATAGCAACAAAATTACCTACATGGATAAAAACTTCTCCAATAACATCAAAAACTATATAAAATATATCTGCAAGTTTATCTGTATCACTATTAATTCTTTGTAAAAATATCCCACTTCCTGCCTTATCTAAATCGTCATTAGTAATTTTAAGTATATTTTCTGCTATATCTTTAGTTATAGCTTTTGATAATCTTTGATATACAAAACTCATTCTTGTTCTAGATAAATAATAAGTACTATATTCTAACAAAGTTATAGTAAATAAAATTATTCCCCAGTATATTAAACTATTATAGTCTCCATTAGTTAATTTAATTATTACTTGAGCAGATACTAGCGGTGTAGCAATTCTAAAAGCTATATTTAATATATTAACAATAAAAAGGAATAAAATTCTAGATTTTATTCCATCAGAATATCTCCATACAAATTGTAAACATTTTATAAATTTTTTCATTATATATCCTTATTCATAAAGTACATTTACATCTACGAATCCTTGAATACCTGAAATTAAACCATTTTCTGTAAGTTGCCACATTTTATACTCTTTTGAATAATTAGTTTTTTTAGTATAATGGGCAAGCCATGTAGGATAATCAATATCCCAAATATTTTCTAGATAATGTTTAGATCCATAATTCATTACTTTATAGCCATCTTTTTTAATTTCATTTAAAAAAGTTTTAGCATTTTTATTTATATCATAAATACTAAGTTTTGCAAGCCCAATATTTTTCCAATCTTCAAAGTCAAATGCTACTGGCATATCTATTTTATACTTTTTAATATGTTTTTTAACAAATTCTGCTTGTTCTTTTGCTTCCTTTAGATTACTAGCATATGAGTAAAAATATACCCCTGCTTTAATACCATACTTATTAGCTAATTTTATATTTTGTTCATAATATTTATCCAACATTAATTCTTTACCAAATCCTGTTTGATAACCTAATCTAATCATAACAAATTCAACATTAGCTTTTTTTAATTTTTCAAAATCAACGTTACCTTGCCATTTAGATATATCTATACCTATTTTTGTTTTATTATTTTTATGTTCAGCATAAATATCTTCATATTTAATACCAACTCTTTTTACTGGCTTAGTAGTATCTTTATTATCTTTGGGTTTTTCAATAATTTCAACAGTAAAATCTTTGGTAGTAACATTATTTGAACTATCTGTTACTTTTAAAGTTAATTTATATTTACCAATTTTTTCTATATCAATATCATTTAATATTTCTTTTTTTACTTCTCTATCATAATTGTCTAAAACAAGAAAATTCTTAGTAAAATCCTTTTTTACACCTTGATAAGATTTAAAATAGTTAGCACCAAAAACAAGTGGTTTTACTTTATCTACTACATTTATTTTTATTTCAGCTCTTCTTTTTTTATTATTTTTATTTAAATAAACAAACGATACTTTTTTATCTCCAATTTCTTCATAAAATAATTCTCTATCATCTAATATTTTTTCTTTTACTTTTAAAACATTAGATAATTTTTCTTTTTTATGTACATCTATAACAAAGTTTTTATCTTTAACTATAGAGTTATCTAAAAGTAACATATTATCTATTACTAAATATGCTGATAAAGAAAGTACTACTATTAAACCAATAACTACACTTACAATTACAACTATTTTTTTCATATTTTTATTATATAACATTAAAAACTTAATTAGTACATTATAAATAAAAATATATTTTTAATGACAATCAGAGATTGAATCACGTCTATGTTTTAAAACTTTAACTAATCTCTTAACAGATTCTTTTTTATCTTCTTTATGAAGTTTATGTTCTCTTTCTATTTCTTTATCTATATCTAATATAACTATAGAATCACATATTTTATATAAATAGAAACCATATAGTTCAGAATAATCATTAGTTTCTCTTCCATTTACTAAAGCTTTTATATATTCGTGTTTTTCTTTTGGAGTTACATAAACTGGTGGTATTCCTGCATCTATAAAAAGCTTGTTAGTCAAAGCTCTAACTGTTCTTCCATTTCCATCAACAAAAGGATGAACTAATAACATATCAGCACTTAAATTAACAGTATCATAAATGAAACTTAATACTTCTTCTGTTTCTTTTTCTTCTTTGATTTTTTTAGCTTTTTCATGCATGACTGAAATTCTTTTATTTAAGTATAACGCTTCTCTATAAATATTTTCCCATGCTACTAAATTAGTAGGATCTCCTTTTAAATAAGCAGGAGCCTTCCTAAACTCTCCAGCATACTCAGAATATTTTTCATATTCAAATAATTTTTTATGAAATAATTTCAATGTATAAAAATTTAATTGTTCTATATCTTCATTAACTAAAAATTTATATAAACTTCTCATTCCCTTTTTTTGTGTTTCACAATGATCTATTTCTTCAAAATTAAGTTCATTTTCCACATACTTTCTTATAAATTCTTTATCATTTAAATTATAAGATTTTTTAAGATCAAAATAATCTTCAACAAGTTGTTCAGGAATAGTTAAATCATCACTATATAAAATATTATTTTCTTTTCTGTATTTATATGCTAAAAAACGTTCTACTATAGAACAATATCTTTGTTTATCTATCATACAACACCTCTTCCTTTATAAGGTATGTATTATAGCGAATTTTAAAAAAATAGCAAGAATCAGTTATTATATAACCATTTTGCTATTATTTGATATTTTGGAGTATATCTAGTTTCTTCTAATATATATTTTTTTAACCAAGAATTTTTTTGATATAAGAAAAAAACTGTCGATAATACAATTAGATAATAAATAGCAAATTTTATAATATTTGATGTTAACTTTATTTCTTTATGTTTTTTTATTAATACATATATTAAAAATAAAAAAATAATCAAACTTATAATTCCACTCAAAATACCTATTTTTTTACTTATCAAAACATTACTATTTAAGGACACTATAAAAACAAAGAAAAATATTGGTAATAAAACTGATACTACATATGTAATATTAAATAATATTTTAT
>CAJPPJ010000006.1 GCA_905372515.1 uncultured Eubacteriales bacterium | reverse complement strand
GTTTATTTTTCTTTTGATTTATCATTTTTATCTTTAATAACTTCTACTTCTTTATCATTAATTTTTCTATTTTGTTCATTTATTTTTCTTTGATTAAAATATCCTATATATCCTGATATTGTTAAGAAAACTAAATATATTAACCCTATTATTGCTAAAAAGAATACAAATATAAAAATCCATATATATGTATAATAACTTACATCTACAAATTCTCTTGCATAAATCATACCTATTATAATAAAAACAAATCCTATAAGTCCAAGAAATGAATAAACTGTATTAATTATTGCTGATACTAGTGAATAAGATGGTCTCTTTTTTATGTATCCTATAAGTCCAAAAGTAAATGAAATTCCCATAAAAACAATTAAAAACATTGCAGAAACAAATCTTATTAAATCTCCATTTAATAATGGCTCAAAAATTCCTCCTAAATGAGCTAACAATAGAAATCCAGTTAATATAATAGATGCTAACAACCATCCGCTTCTTTCTTTTTGGTATCCCATAATATCCTCCTATAAAAATTATATACCAAAATAAAAAAGTTTACATTATTTGCCTGTAAACTTTTTCTAAATCCATTTCTTTATGATTAAATGAATCATCAAATTTATCACCTTCATATCTTGGTATTATATGAAAATGTAAATGTTTTATTTCTTGTCCATAATAATTATTTGTAATAATTGTAATACCATCTGCTTCTAATTTTTCTTTTAATCTTAAAGATAATTCCTTTAATATTTTTAATATATGAGACATATCTTCTGTTGAATCTACAAAATTTTCTATTCTTTTTTTAGGTATTAACAAAGTATGTCCATAACTAATAGGATTAATATCAAGTATAGCAATTACTTCACTATCTTCATATACTTTGTATGCAGGTATTTCATTATCTATTATTTTTTCAAATATATTTTTCATTATCTAAATCCTTTTTCATATAGTTTTCTTTTAATTAAATATTGATCATCATACTTTTCTTTTAACTTTTCTAATTCTTTTTCCTTTAATTCACTATCATCAAAAGATATATTATTTAAAACTTTATTAATTATATTTATCTTATAACCTAAATTATATAAATATGCTAAAGTATCTTTTTTAAAAACTATTAAAGATTTCTTATTGATTTTAATCCTATAATCAATTACTTTTTTTATTTTTTCTATTTGCCTTTTTTCATTAAATTCTTCTAATGCTTCTTCTATGAAATTAGAATCAATATGTTTATATTTTAAATCCTTTTTTATTTTTTCTGGTCCATCATTAGAAAAAGATATCTTTTCTAAGCAATAATTTTTAGCATAAGTCTTATCATCTATCAAATGCTTTATTTTCTCATATGTTTTATCTACTTCTTTTGTTTTAGTAGAAATATATTTTCTTATTTCATATTCAGTTTTAGGATATTTCGATAAATACTTATAAATATCATCTAATATAATATAAAACTTATTATCTTTTTCTATTTGCTCTAGTTCTTCTTGAGATATATCTTTATCTAAAAAAAGTTTATATTTTAATACTAATTCTTCATGAATTTTATATTTACTATCCTTTAAAGTAACTTCATAAAAATTGCTATTTAATTGCTTTAATTTATTTATTCTCATCTAAGTCCGCTTCTAGATGGAGACTCAAAGCCAGATGACTTTGTAGCATTAGATGGTGAAGATGTCGGTATATTAGATGGATTTGCTATATCGGTTTTACTAGTTATACCTTTAGTTGCTTCTTTAACAAAATTAGCAACTTTTTTTGGATTACTTCCAATATATCCTCCTGCTATTGCACCTGGAAGTCCTCCAAGTCCAAATCCTGTCATAGCTCCAGCTACTGCACCCATAACATCTAATTTATCTGCTGTCTTGGCATCTTCTCCTGTTTTTTCTAATTGAGCTTCTTGTTTTGATTTATATGCTGATAAAGCTTCTTCTATATCATTAGCAGTCTTATCTAATTTTTGTGTAAAATTATTAAGTGCTGTATTAAATGAACTTGCATCCATTCCTTCCCAGCCAGTATTATCTAATGATATTTCTCTTAATTTTGATGAATCATCTTTAACACTTTGTAAAACATTTAACATCTTTATTATACTTTGAATATTTTCACTTGTTGCTACTACATCTTTACTCATTATTTTTCCTCCTTTTTAATTATCATTATTTATTATAATTAAACCTTGATATATTTCTTCTAATGCTTTACCAATATTTTTTTGATTTTTATATTTAGTTAAAGGTAATTGATAAGATTCATTTACTGACATTTCTTTACTTCTTTTTGCTGCTACAATTGCTAAAGAATATTTTGAATCTACGACTTTTAACAATTTATCTATTGATGGATATAACATATTACCTCCTATTTACCTTATAAATATTATCACATCTTTTAAAAATTTTTTCAATTAATTTCCTTATACAAAAAATAATTATGTTATAATTTATATTAAAAGAGGTGAAGGATGAACAATAAAAAAAGAAATGCTATAATTTGTGGAGTTTTATCTGCTATTTTAATGATAATTATTACTTTGATATCAACAAATATGTTTAAAGAAGTAAAAATTAAGAAATCGGATTTTATAAAAGCTACTAAAGAATGTCCATATTCTTATGAAGATAAAGATGGTAAATGTACTAAAACTACAATTAGTGAAGTTGGATATGAATGTAAAACTGGTACTCTTGCAGGGAACACTTGTATAACATTTGATACTAAAGCACTAGTTAAATCTTGTCCTAGAGGAAGTAGATTAATAAACAATAAATGTCTTTATGAACAAAATAGTATTTGTCCAACTGGAGAAAAAGATATTAATAATGAATGTCATAGTACTGAAGAAGCTAATTTAACATGTGAATCTGGTAAAACTTTACATAAAAAGAAATGTTATCCATTACATATACTAGTTCCTAGTTCTCAAGAATTGACAGATCATCCAGAAGATTATGAAGCAGTAGATGCTGCTAATAATAAATATATAAAGAAAAATGAAGCTACAAATCCTAATCATACATGTCCTACTGCTGGATTTACTTATAATACTACTTTAAATCTATGTACTAAAAAATCTAACAATCCAAAAGTTTGTGTAGCAGGATTTAAATTAGAAAATAATAAATGTACAAAATATGTAGACGTACAATTAAGTTGTCCTCAAGGATATGATAGAAATGACAATACTTGTGAAAGAAAATCTCGTATAAAAGCGGAAAAAATAAAAGATGAAAATAACAAATGTCCTAAAAATTATGAATTTAAGGACAATCAATGTATTAAAACTCAAACTAAAGAATATATATATTCTTGTCCTAATGGCTTTAAGTTAAAAGAAGATAAATGTTATAAAATGTAAAAAATATCACTTATATTAAGTGATATTTTTAGTTTATGTCTAATATTTCTACATTCATATTACAATTATACATTTCTCTAATAGTTTTTATATTTTCTAATTGTTTTGTATTAACATATTTTTCACATTTTCTATATATTGGATTGTAAATAATAATACCAAAATTACCTTCTCTATTATTTACAATTCTACTATTTCTATTTAAATCTAAAAGTATATTAGCTAATTCATTTCTATATATCAAACCATCTTTGTTATCTGCTAATAACAATTCTTTTTCAAAATTAGAAAAAACATTTTTATATAAAATAACTTTATTATCATCAGTAATAACTGATATATTACATAAATCTCCATAACTTTCTAAAGTTTTTTGAAGTTCTATAGTTTCTAAATTTAAATATTCAATTAAAAGACTTCCTTTTTTATTATCAATAATATCAATAGATGATTTTATGACATTATCTAATATCTTATATACTTTCTTATTCTTAACTAAATCTATTTTCTCATCTTTTAACTCAATATTTTTTTCTTTTCTATATTCTTTAGTATCTTCTCCATCTCCATCATATGAAAATTTATTTACTTCTTTATTAATAGAATCATATCTTAATTCTCCAAAATTACCATTTCTTTTTAACATTATTCTGTCTGTTCTATCTTCATCTAGAAGTATTTTTGCTACATTTCTTAAGTATATTTCATAATCAGTACTATATTTTAATAATATTTCTTCATCTAATTTTATAAATACATTTGATAATTTTCTAATACTATAATCATTTTTAGCTATATAAATATTAGCTAATCTTCCATATATTTCATGCATTTCATCTTCTAAAAACTCAATACTTACATAATTATTCTCGTAAGATATTTTATAAAAAGTCCTTTTATTATTCATTATTTTTCTCCATTTTATTCTTATAAAACTCATATCTATTAATAGCTTCTTCTTTGTTTTTCTCTATTAACATATCTTTTTCAAAGGGGTTCGTTTTTTCTAGTACTTTATATCTTGTTTCACTCATTAAAAAATCTTCATATTTATCAAAATCAGATTTTGAATCTAAAGTAAATTTTTTATCTATTGGATTATATCTAAATATTGGAAAATATCCTGATAAAGTAGCTTCTTTAGTTTCTTGTTCTGAAGTTCCCATACCATTTTTTAAACCATGTTCAATACATGGAGCGTAAGCAATAATTATAGATGGTCCATTATATTTTTTTGCTTCTTTAAATGCATTTATTACCTGATTAGGATTTGCTCCAAGTGAAACTTGAGCTACATAAACATTTTCATAAGTTAAAGCATACTTAGCAAGATTCTTCTTAGATTGTTTACATCCTGTTATAGCAAATTTATTAACACTACCTATATTAGTAGATTTTGAAGTTTGACCTCCTGTATTAGAATATACTTCTGTATCTAATACTAGTATATTAACATTACTTCCTGTTGCTAAAACATGATCTAAGCCTCCAAATCCTATATCGTAAGCCCAACCATCTCCTCCTACTATCCATACTGATTTAGGCATTATATCTTCTTTATATTCTAACAATTCTTTTATGTCAGTATTATCTATTATTGAAAGTAATTTTTTTGAATTATCTATTGTAGGATTATTTAGATATTCTAAATATATTTCTTTTTCTGATTCTTTTATTTTATCTAAGTTTATAGATATTATTTCTTTTATTTTTTCTTTTTTATTAGTTTCTCCTAACTTTAATCCTAATCCAAATTCTGCAGCATCTTCAAATAAAGAATTTGCCCAAGGAATAGAATAAGATGTGGCTGGAGCTTCTCCTCCATAAATAGAAGAACATCCTGTAGCATTAGCAATTACTAATTCATCTTTAAATAATTGTGTAAGAAGTTTTAAATATGGAGTTTCTCCACAACCAGCACATGCTCCACTAAATGCAAAAGCTGGCGAAATAAATTGACTACCTTTTACAGTATATTTATTAAATACTTCTTCTTTATCTTTAATATTTTCAAATAAATAATCATTAGTTTTTATAAAATCTTCAGTTAAAGCATCTTTACTTGATTTCATATCTAGTGCTTTCTTTAACATTTTACCTGGGCATGTATTAAAACATGCTCCACATCCAGTACAATTTTTATAACTTATTCCTATAATATAATAATAATTTTTACCCGGAATATTAGCATTTATCAATTTTTCTTGTATATATTTCGGTGCATTATTCTTTTCTTCTTCTGTTAATAAAAATGGTCTTATTACTCCATGTGGGCATACATAACTACATTTATTGCAAGTTATGCAATTAGATGATGTATATACTGGAAGAAAATCTGCTACTGGTCTTGTTTCCTTCCTGTTCATTCCTCCCCAAAATGTTCCATCTACATGGTGTAAAACTTCTTTAACACTAATTTCATAACCTCTTTTTGAAAGAAGTTTTGAGTATAAATCATTTTTTAAATCAAAACCATTAAGTGTAAATTTTGAAGTATCAACTAAAACTAATAAATTTAAAGCTTGATCTATTCCTTTTAAATTAGAATCTATAATATTAGAATCTTTATTTTTAAATTTAGTTTTAATCATCTCTTTTAGTGACATTATAATATCATCAAAATTAACTTGTTCAATAAATTTAAATATTATTGTAGACATAATATTATTTATTTTTCCATTTATATTATTATCAATTGCTATTTTCGATGCATTAACTTTATATACTTTGATATTTTTATCTTTAATTATTTTTTTATCATTATCTGTAAAATAATTATTTAACTCTTCATCTGTTAAATTTGTATTTAATATAAAAATTCCATTTTCTACTATGTTATCTAACATTTTATATTTTTCTAAATAACTTGTTTTAGTACATACGACAATTTTAGGTTCATTTACATAATATGAAGATTTTATTAAATCATTAGAAATTCTTAAATGACTTTTAGTAAGTCCACCTTGTTTTTTAGAATCATATTCAAAATAACCTTGGACGTAGTTATTGGTTTTTTCACCTATAATAGAAATAATATTCTTAGATGCACTAACCATACCATCTGATCCATATCCATATATTAAAATTTCTTCTTGATTATTAAATTTCTTAACAAATCTCACTGGCTTTAATGACTTATTATTTAAATCATCTATTATTCCTATTGTAAAATTATCAAATGTATCTTCTTGATCTAAGAAATCATAAACTGCTTTTATATCATATATATTAGTGTCTCTACTAGATAAACCATATCTTCCACCTAATACTTTTATATTTTTATTTTTTAAAGCATTTAATACATCTAAATATAATGGTGCTACTTCTCCAGAATCTTTAGTTCTATCTAATACTGCTATACTTTCTACTGTAGATGGTAATATTTTATTTAAATATTCTATTGAAAAAGGTCTAAACAAATGAATTTCTACAAGTCCAATTTCTTCTTCACTATTATCACAAACTTCTCTTATTGTTTGACATACTGAACCCATAGCTACAATAACTTTTTTAGCATTTTTACTACCATAATAGTCCATAATATGATAATCATTGTTAGTTATTTTATTTACTATTTCTAAATTTTTCTCTACTATTTCTGGTAACTTATTATAATAAATATTATGTGCTTCACTTAATTGAAAATATAAATCATCATTTAAATGTGTACCTCTAGTAACATTATTTTTATATAATGCTCTTTGTTTAAATTCTTCTATCTTATTTTTCTTAATATATTTATTTATTTCATTTAAATCTATTAAATCTACTTTTTGATATTCATGACTTGTTCTAAAACCATCAAATGAATTAATAAATGGAATATTACTATCTATTGTAGATAAATAAACTGCGGATGTTAAATCCATAACTTGTTGGACTGAAGAACTTAAAAATATTGCAAATCCAGTTGTTCTTGCAGCATATATATCTTGATGATCTCCAAAAATTGATAAAGCATGAGTTGCTATAGACCTACTTGCTACATTTATTACAAAAGGTAACATTTCTCCTGCTATTTTATACATATTTGGAAGCATAAGCAAAAGACCTTGACTTGCTGTAAAAGTTGAAGAAAAAGTACCATTTTGAAGTAATCCATGGCATAAAGCTATAGCTCCTGCTTCACTTTGCATTTCATAAAGTTTAACTCTATCTTTAAAGTAATTTAATCTTTTATCTACATTAGAAAAGACATCTATGTTTTCACTCATAGGTGAAGATGGAGTAATAGGATATATTCCACAAGCTTCTATAAAATTATATGCTACATAACTACATGCATAGTTACCATCAATTATCTTTTTCATAATACCTCACTTAAATTTTATCATAAGTAAATAAAAAAGTGCTATATTTGCACTTTTATTCTTGCACTACCCAAGCATTAGGTACTGGTCTTGTAAATGGTTGTAAACTACCATTTCTAGGATTTGTTATTATTTTTCCATTATGAACCATAGAACTAGAAGTTCCTCCGTCCATCGCTACAGCATTAATTGCTCCATATTTAGCCATAATATCTCTAACTTCAACAATACTTGCTCCTGGAACTTTATCAAGAGGTCTTCTACCATCTAATACTAAGAATAATACTATACCATCTTTTCTTTGACCTATAGCTGTACGGTTAGCTTCTCCCCAACCACCATTACCTTTCATATCAGAAAGTTTTCCATTAACTATTAAGTATGGTCCAAATTCTACAGCATCTCTTATACCCATTTTTATTGCTTCTTGAGCAGTGTATCTACCTAGTATAAGTTTATTATTTTTATCAAATCCTACGATTCCTCCACCAACTCCAGCTTTTTTATTATCAAAAAGTAATTTTCCTTTACTTATTACTATTCCATGAGGATATCCTCCCATACTATTCCAATCTGGGTCATAGAATCCTCCAGCATTTATAGCTATAACAGAATCTGTTCTTCTAGCCATATCTACTACCATTTCTCCTTTTGCAGCTAGTGTATTTCCAGCACCTCTTGCACTAACTAGAGAAACTTTACTTGGATCATATATAGCAACTAATTTACCTTCTACTTTTCTATTAGGAGATGTGTAATAACTTATATTTATTATTTTATATAATTGACCTTTTTTTCTATCTAAAATAGCTTTTTCATATTCATTTTCATATGTTTCTTTATTTTGAAAATCCACTAAATTACCATTAGTATTTTCTTGTATTTCATTTACGACATTAGATGACATAACATGTTGTATTTCTTCTTCACTATAAATAAATCTTGCATATTTTTGATGTGATAAACTAGTCATTGCATTAGTAATCCACCATATCCTAAATTTATCATTTTTACCATAAAACATATTCATAACATAAGTAGATCCACCTATATATGCTATAAGAAAAACTGTTATGAATATTTTAAAAACTACACTTAAAATTTTATTTTTAGGAACATTTTCTTCTTTTATTGTAAAAAATTGATAAATTGAATAAACATTCAAACCTATATTTAAAGTAAATAAAACTAATAACAACATTTTAAATGGTTTTCTAATTAAATAAGTTGTATGTCCTGCTATTATTAACATATATAATGCAAAGAAGAAAAATAATATACTAAATATTATAAGTCCAAAATAAAATTTCTTTTTACTTTTAACCTTCTTATTATTACTTATATTAACATCTTTATTTTTATTAACTCTTTCTAATTTTATTTCTATTGTATTATCCATCCGCACCTCTTTATTTTATATATTATTTTAACATATTTTTTAAAATGGTAACTTAAAATTTCCACTTTTAAACTGTTTTATCATTTTTTGTGTTTGTTCAAAATTAGTTAACAATCTATTTACTTCTTGAACAGTTCTTCCTGAGCCTTTTGCTATCCTTTGCTTTCTACTAGCTTTTATTATATCAGGATTTCTTCTTTCTTCTTTTGTCATTGATAAAATTATTGCTTCTACATGAAGAATATCTTTTGGATCTATTTTTATATTGTTTAAACCTAATTTACTTGCCCCAGGTATTAATTTTAAAATACCTTCTATAGAACCTAACTTTTTCATAGTTTTCATTTGTTTTAAAAAATCATCTAAATCAAATTTACCTTTTTCCATTTTTTTAGATAATTCTTTAGCTTCTTTTTCTGAAATAAGTTCTTCTGCTTTTTCTACTAATGAAACAATATCACCCATACCAAGAATTCTATTTGCCATTCTTTCTGGATCAAAATAACTTAGGCCATCCATTTTTTCAGATATACCAATAAATTTAATAGGTACATCAGTTAATTTTCTAAGAGATAAAGCTATTCCTCCTCTTGTATCTCCATCTAATTTAGTAAGAATTACTCCAGTAATATTTAATTCTTCTTTGAATCCTTTTATAACATTAACACCATCTTGTCCCATCATAGAGTCTAATACCAATAAAATTTCATGTGGATTTACTTCTTTATTAATATTTTTTAATTCTTCTACTAATTTTTCATCTATTTGTAAACGTCCTGCTGTATCTATAATGATATAATCTAAATTATTCTCTTTAGCATAAGAAATAGAATTTTTTGCAATTTGTACTGGATCTTTACTATCTTCTTTATATATAGGAATATTTATTTGTTTTGCTAACTGATCAAGTTGCTCTATTGCAGCAGGTCTATAAACATCACAAGCTACTAAAAGAGGTTTTTTATTATATTTTTTTCTTAAAAATGTAGCTAATTTTCCTGCTGTAGTAGTTTTACCTGTCCCTTGAAGACCTATTAACATAAGTATATTAGGATTTTTATTAGTTACTAAATCAGCTTTTTCTTTTCCTAATAAATTAACTATTTCATCATGAACTATTTTTACAAACATTTCTGATGGTTTAATACTAGACTGTACTTCTTTTCCAAGAGATTTTTCTTTAACAGTTTCTACAAACTCTTTAACTATTTGATAATTAACATCAGCTTCTAATAAAGATATTTTAATTTCTCTTAAAACATCTTTTATATTATCTTCTGTTATTTTTCCATATCCTTTAATCTTATCTAGTGCTTTAGTTAACGTTTCTTGTAAATTTTCAAACATTAATTTCTCCTTATAAATTTTCTATTTGTTCTAATGTTTCTTTTGATACTTTATCTTTTAATATTAGATATAATTGATCATGCTTATTTTTTAATTTTAATAAAGTTTCATATTCATTTAATTTTTTTTCAATTGTCGACATTTGTTGTGATACTGCTGCCTTACTAACTTTTTTTATCTCTGATATTTCACTAAAAGATAAATTATTAATATAATACATTTCAAAATATTCTCTTTGTACTTCAGTTAATAATAAAGAATAGTAATCATAGAGTTCATTATAATATATATAATTTTCCATTATATCAATCCTTTAAAAAGACCATAAATATATTTATCTAAATCAAAAATTTCCAAATCAGTATCTTTTTCTCCAAATCCTATATATTTTACAGGTATACCTACTTCTTCTTTAATAGCAAGTACTATTCCACCTTTTGCTGTTGAATCTAATTTAGTAAGTACAACCCCTGTTATATTAGTAACTTTTTTAAATTCTTTTGCTTGGTTTATACCATTTTGACCAGTATTAGCATCTATCACTAATAATGTTTCTTGATTTACATCTGGTAATACTTTTTTTATAGTCTTATTAATTTTATCTAACTCTTTCATTAAATAATCTTTATTTTGTAAACGTCCTGCTGTATCTATTAAAACTATTTGTGTACCATCTTGTTCTGCTTCTTTTAAACCATCAAAAATAACACTTGAAGGATCTATCTGTCCTTCTACTCCATAAAAACTAGATTTTGTTTTACTTGCCCACTCTTTTAATTGAAGATATGCTCCTGCTCTAAAAGTATCTCCTGCTATCATTTTAACTTTTTTACCCTCTAATATAAATTTATGAGCTAATTTAGCTATAGTAGTTGTTTTACCAACTCCATTTACTCCAACAAACAAAATAACATTTATATTATTGGATGTATTTACATTAGTATCAATAATATCATTATTTACATATGTTATAAATATTTCATCTACAATTACTTCTTTTAATAAATTTACATCTTCTATTTTTTCTTCTTTTATTCTTTTTCTAATAGAATCCATTAACTTTAAAACTGTTGATACACCTATATCAGCATTAATTAAAATTTCCTCTAATGATTCTAAATATTCTTCATTTATTTTTTCATATTTATTATTAATATTTAATATTTTTTCTACAAAATTTTTTCTTGTCTTACTAAGACCTTCATCATACTTTTGTATTTCTTTTTTATCTTCATCTTCTTTTTTAAATAAATTTTTTATTTTTCCAAATATATTCATAAATTCACCATGTTAATATTTTATCATATTTAATAAAAAAGATAAAAACTAAGTTTTTATCTTTTCTTACTTTCTATTTCAAATTTTACTTTATCATAATCTGTAATAATTTTAGGAATTTTATTATCTTCTACTTTTGAACCTTTTAAATTATACATAACTGTTGCTTCTAATAACGAACTAGCTATCGCTTTTCTTTCGTCCTCCATTAAACCATCAGATATACCTAAATCTATAAAGCTAGCATCTATTCCTGGAAGACTAAGATCTTTAATATACTTTTCACCACTATTTGTTTCAGACTCTTGATATTCAGAAGTATATTTTAACGCTCGATCAAGAGAAGTGATTTCTTTTGTTAAATATTCATCTGTAGTTCCTACTATCAAACCATTATTTTCTAAAGCTTTTCTTGTTAATTCATCAAATAATACTCCTGAATCAGATACTTTAACACCTTCTGAACTTCTTAAATAAACAAAAATATGTTCTTTATCACTATCTATTTCTTCATTTGAATTTTTAAAACATGCTGCTAAAGCTTCTTCATAATTAGCATTAGTTATCTCCATCATATTTTTAATCATTTCTTTTTGATAATTCCAAGTATCTACTTTCTTTTGAACTTTATCAACTGACATTAAATCAACATGTTTTATACCAAGTTTTTTTGCTTTATCCTCATATATTTTTGCTATATTTTTAGCAGTTTGATTATTATCTTCACACACTATATGATAATAAACTTTATCTTTTACTGCATTATTTTTATTTATACCTTGTTCTTCAAAATATTTTAATGCTGCTGGATCATTAAAATTATCTTCACCATAAATTATTCCATTTACATATTCTTGATTACTTTTATTATGGTTTTGATTTTCTATTAACTTATTAACTCCTGATTTTAATAAAATTACTCCACCTACTACTAAACCAACTTTAACAAGAGCAAATTTTAAACCTCTTAATTTATCTTGTCTTATTTTTATATCATTTACTTTTTTATTCTTTTTATTATCCATTATTCTTTTATTTTGCATTCTACGTTTTTCTTCTTGAATATAATTTATACTTTCTATTTCCCTTCCAATTTGTTTTAATGTTTTCATATAATTAGAGTATTCACTTCTATTTCTTTCTGGAAATCTATCTATTTCTTCTCTTACAAGAGTTAATAAATTTAGATATTCATTTTCTATATATCTAATATTTTCTCTTCTATATCCTCTTTTTAAATCTTCTATTTGATCGTATAAAAAATTTATTTTATCTTCAAATTTTTCTTTTCTAATCATATATACTCCTTAATTATTAATTATTATATCACTTATTAATACAGATGGTGATCTTACTATCTCATTTGAATATCTAAATGTATTTGAAACTTCTATAACATTATTAAATAACTCTTTAATTGTAGTAGTCATTATACCTTGTTCAAAATAAGAATTTATTTTTCCATTTAAAATATAAAAACCATTTACTAATAAAGATATATTACCACTTACTATATCAATTGCTTGACCACCTGCTCCTGCAATATCCGTTATAATTAAGCCTTCTTTAATGTTTTTAATAATATCTTCTTCAGTTTTATCGCCAGGTAGTAAAGTTAAATTTCTAACACCTATTTCATCAAAAGAATTTGATGTAGAAGTCATATTATTCTTAGAAGCTTCTTTATTATTAGATATAAATAATTTTAAAACTCCTTTTTCTACTAGATATTTTTTTCTTGTTTTATTTCCTTCTTCATCAAATAAATATTTAGTAATATTTTCCACTCCAAAAGGATTTTCTAACAAACTAATCTTTTCTGAGAATATTTTTTCTCCTATTCTATCTTTATATAAAGATAAATTTAAATTAACAGTTTTTAAACTAAAAGCTTCTAAAATTGAAGTTATTATTTCTTCCATTACATCTTGTTTTAATAAACAAGTATATTTTTTTGACTTAATATTAGCTAATATCAGTTTATTTTTAACATCTTTAATAACTTTTTCTTTTAAAATTTTTAATTTTTCAAAAGAATAATCTTTCATCATAATATTGCTATATGAATTAACTACTCTAGAATTATCTTTTCCATAAGCAATTATTCCAAAATCATAATACATATTTACATTTTCAATATTTATACCTTTATTATTAATTATTTTCATTTTAGAAACTGTAAATACTAAAGTAGCAGTAACATTAAAAATATTATCTTCTAAAGCAGTTAAAGGAATGGTTTTATTTACATATTTAGAAAAATCACAACTATCATTTACTTGAATAATGTTATTATCATCTATTACTTCTAAAAACTTATCTTCCACATTTGAATCTACATATTCTATTTTTTCTTCTAATATATCAATTAAATCTTCACTTAAATAATTACTTTCTAAACTTACAGTTTTATTATTCTTTTTAGCTTTTATATAATAAAAAACATTATTTTTTATATCAATAAAATTAACTTTTTCATTTTCTATTTCCGATATATATTCTTTATTATCATAAATAGTTATTTCTATATTAGAAAAACCTCTATTAATACATAATTCAAAAAATTCATTATTATTCATCGCTACCACCCACTAATATCTCAGAAATTTTAATTGTAGCTTGTCCTATGGTAACAGGTATATTTCCACTAGATGCTCCACAAATTCCAGAAGATAATTTTAAATCATCTGAAACCATTTCTACATTTTTTAATATTTCTTTACTATTACCTACTAGAGTCATAGGTTCTAATAAATCTTTTATTTCCCCATTCTCTATTAAATAGGGTAAACTTATATAAAAATTAAAATTACCAGTTGAAGGATCTACTGAACCTCCACCAATTTCTTTAGCATATATTCCATAATCAATAGATTTAATCATATCTTCTATTTTATCTTTACCAGCTAACAAATAAGTATTAGACATTCTAGAAGTAGGTTTATATAAATAATTCTCTCTTCTAGAAGAAGATGTTGGTTCTAAAGATAATTTAAATCCATTAAATTTATCAACTAAAAAACTTTTCAAAACTCCTTTTTCTATTAATATAACTTTTTTGGTTATACTTCCTTCGTCATCTATCAAATTAGAACCATAATAATTATTTAATGTTGGATCATCTATTAATGTTACTTTATCGCTAGCAATAATCTTTCCTAAATCATCTTTAAAAACAGTTAAGTTATTTTTCAATGCTTCTGCTTCTAATCCATGACCACATGCTTCATGAAATATTACTGCTCCAAAACCATTATTTAAAACTACCGGCATTTTTTTACCTTTTATCTTCTTAGATGATAATTTTTCAATAACTACTTTAGCTATATCTAATACCTTACTAGGAAAATCTTCATTACTTAACAGTTCTAATCCACCCTTATTTGCAAAAGTCATACTATGTTCTACCATTTTTCCTTTTTTTTCTGCTACTGCACTTATTACTAATCTTGTTAAATATTTTTTATATTTAACATTATCTTGATTGCTATTTAATATTTTTATTTCTTTAGTTATTTCACTTAATCTAATTGAAACTTGTTTTATTAAAGAAGAATAATCTCTTATTATCTTATCTATCATTTTAAAAAAGTTTTTCTTTTCATTATTACTAATATCAGAAAATTTAACTTCTACTTTATCTTCATAAGTTTTTATATCTTTAAAAATTAAAGGATCTTTTTCTTTTTTTACATAAAAAAACGATTTTAAGTCATTAAAATCATATTTTTTATTTGTAGCAACGTAAAAAATTGTATCATTTTCTAATAAACGAATACCTAATCCTTTAGAATTATCTGTAATTATATCTTCTAATTTTGAGTCAACATAATTGTATATTTTACTTTTTGTTAATTCTTCGTAAAATTCCACATAATCTGCATATTGATATAAATTATTTATTTCTTTTAATCTTTTCATTAAATTCCCCTGATTGCTTTATTTTCAAATTAACTATTCTTAATAAATTTAATATAAAGAAAATATATAATACTAAATTTAATAAAACTACTATTTTTAAATAAAAATCTGTATTAAATAATCTAATAATTTTATCTATATTAGATAATCCAGAAATATTAGATAAAAACATAGATAATACAATAAGTAACAAAACAGATGATATAAATTGAAAAATACCTGTTCTTCTTAAATAATTAAACATTAAATAAATTGAAAAGACAATATTAATTATAAACAATATTAAATATAATATACCAAACCAATCACTTAATAACCAATCAAACATATATACTCCTAGTAAAATTATACCATTTATTTAAACAATATTTCTACTGTTTCTATATTTCCTTCTTTTTTTACATAAGAGTCACTTAATAATGAAGTTTTATGATAATTTTTTTCTATATCTCTTAATTCATATAATGGTTTGTTTATAATTGTTTTATTCTTATTTCTTTTTTTAAACATACTAAATCCCTTTAATATGTATCTTTCTATATTTATTTTTAAAGGTATAAAGACATTCTTATTAACTTTTAAAAAATTAAACCTTTTTCTTGATAGTTTAAAACTATCTTTTTCTAAAAATCTCTTTTTTAATTTTAAATTTTTCATATTTAACCCCCTTAAATATTGGCTTATTATAACATTTTTTCACAAAAAAAGCAAATAAGCACATTCTTCTTATTTACTCGTTAACTATTACTACCTCTCCATTGTATAGATTTTCTAATCTTCTTCCTCTTCTATTTATAATAAAAACTACAAATCCACTTATTATCATAATAATTGATATTAATTGAGCCACTCTTAAAGAACCAAAATATAATGAATCTGTTCTAAATTGTTCTATAATTAATCTAACAACTCCATACCATACTAAATAAATTGATGTAATATAACCATTTTTTAAAAGTGGTCTTTTTCTTATAATCAATATAGTTATTAAAGCTACTAAATTTAATATACTTTCATATAAAAATAGTGGCATTCTATAACTTCCATTAATAAGCATATTATCTTTTATAAAAGAAGGTAAATAATTTAAACTACCAGAAGTTACTATTGGTCCATATGCTTCTTGATTAAAAAAGTTACCCCATCTACCAACTATTTGACCTAATAATAAAGCGGGGATAATAATATCTAATATTCTATATAAAGACATTCCATGTTTATGAGTATAATACCTTACAAATATTAAACCACCTATCATACCACCATGTATTGCTAGACCACCATTCCATATTTCTAATATTTCTATTGGTCTAATCATGTAATAAGATAAATTAAATAATACATAATATAATCTAGCACCTATTATTCCAAATATCATAGTATAAAATATCATATTTATTATAAAATCTTGGTCTATTTCTAATCTTTTAGATTCTTTAAATACATAAAATAATCCAATAAACATTCCTATAAATATACATAAAGAATACCAATATATTTGTATAAATCCTAAATCTAATAAAACTCTATTCATAATTAATCACCTTTAAAAATGGTTTTACAAATAATTCTTCTATAATAAATGTAATTATAGTAATTACAACAGAAATAATTAATAAATTTACTAAATTACTAAATCTTACATTTTGATTTAATACTAATTCTACCAATTTTAATATAATTGCATTATTTACAAAATAAAATAATCCAAAAGTTAATCCAGTAAGAGGTAAAGTAAAATGATTTAATAATGGCATAATAATCCTATTAAATAAATATATCAATATACCTGCTAATATAGATATAACATAAACATAAGTTTTATTTATATAAAATAGTTTAAATAAAGCTCCACATATATAAAAAGTTAATGAATAAAGAAATATATATATTATAACTTTTAAACTTTCTTTTAAATATTTCATTTTATACCTCTAACTTTGTCTTTAAATATTTAGCAGTAATAGAATCTTTATTCTTTATTATTTCTTCTGGTGTTCCATAAGCAACTACTTCTCCACCTTTATCTCCACCTTCTAATCCTATATCAATGATATAATCAGCAGATTTTATAACATCTAAATTATGTTCTATTACTATTACACTATCATCATTATCAACGATTTTTTTAATAATTGCAAGAAGTCTTTTTATATCATAAGAATGAAGTCCAGTAGTTGGTTCATCCATAATATATAGTGTTTTCCCTGTTGGTTTCTTTTGTAGTTCTTTAGCAAGTTTAACTCTACTAGCTTCTCCTCCACTAAGAGTAGGTGCTATTTGACCAAGCTTGATATAAGATAATCCTACATCATTTAATACCTTTAATTTATTATAAATTTTAGGTATATTTTCAAAAAATACTAAAGCTTCACTTACTCTCATTTCTAAAACATCTGTTATAGTTTTATTTTTATATTTTATTTTTAAAGTTTCACTATTATATCTTTTACCTTTACATACTTCACAAGTTACGTAAACATCAGGTAAAAAGTTCATTTCTATTTTTTTAACTCCATCACCTCTACAAGCTTCACATCTTCCACCTTTTACATTAAATGAAAATCTATCTTTTCCAAAACCTTTAATTTTAGCTTCTTTAGTATCAGCAAATAAATTTCTTATTTCATCAAATATACCAGTGTAAGTTACTGGATTACTTCTTGGAGTTCTTCCTATAGGGTCTTGAGTAATTTCTACTAATTTATCAATGTTTTCTAAACCTTTTATAGATTTAAATTCTCCTGGTTTTACTTTTGATTTATATAAAGTAGATTGTATTTTTTTACTAAGTATCTCCATAATTAAAGAAGATTTACCACTTCCTGATACACCAGTCACACAAGTAAATACTCCTAAAGGAATTTTTACATCTATATTTTTTAAATTATTATGCTTAGCACCTTTTATTTCAATAAATTTTTTAGGTTTTTTTCTAGTTTTAGGTATTTCTATTTTTTCTCTTCCAGATAAAAAATTACCAGTTAAACTATTAGTGTTTTTCATGACTTCTTCTGGTGTTCCACAAGCAATAACTTCTCCACCTTGATCTCCAGCGTATGGTCCGATATCAATTAAATAATCACTTTTTAACATCATATCTTCATCGTGTTCTACAACAATTAATGTATTACCAATATCTCTCATAGTCATTAAAGTATTGATAAGTCTATCATTATCTCTTTGATGAAGGCCAATAGAAGGTTCATCTAAAACATATAAAACACCAGTTAATTTAGAACCAACTTGAGTTGCAAGTCTAATTCTTTGAGATTCACCACCACTTAAACTAGTAGCAGTTCTAGATAAAGTTAAATAATCTAAACCTACATTTTTTAAAAATAATAATCTATTTTTTATTTCTTCTATTAAAAGTTTAGCTATTTGAGTTTTTTCTTTATCTAATTTTAAATTATTAAAAAATTCTAATGCTTCTTTAATTGATAAATCACATAATTCTGCAAGATTTAAAGATGATATTTTTACTGCTAAAACTTTTTCATTTAAACGCTTTCCATTACATACTTCACATTTAGTTTCAATCATAAAACCTTCAAGCCATTCTCTTAACCATTCACTTTTAGTTTCAATATATCTTCTTTCTAAACTGTTTATAACTCCTTCAAAAGCTTCTACTTTATTATAAGAATTTCCACTTCTACTAGAATATTTAAAATGAATAAGTTCATCACTTCCATAAAATACTAAATCTTTTTCTTTTTTTGTTAATTTTTCAAATGGTTTTGATGTAGATATTTTAAAATGCTTACAAAAACACTCTAACTGTTTATAAAAAATACTGTCTTCATCACCATATAGCTTTGAAAAAACACCTTCTGATATTGAAAGACTTGGATTAGGTAACAATAAATCAGGATCTATTTTTAATTTAACTCCTATTCCATTACATGCTTCACATGCTCCATATGGAGAATTAAAAGAAAACATTATAGGTTCTAATTCTGGTAATGAAAAATCACAATGTGGACATGCAAATTTTGATGATAAAATTAATTCTTTATCATTTAATATATCAACAATTACTTTTCCATTTCCTAATTTAACTGCAAGTTCTAGAGCTTCAAAAAGCCTAGATCTTATATCTTCTTTTATAACTAATCTATCTATTACTAAATCTATTTTATGCTTTTTATTTTTTTCTAATTCTATTTTTTCTGATAAATCTATCATTTCTTTATCAATTCTTGCTCTTACAAAACCATCTTTAATTAAATTAGAAATTAATTCTTTATGTTCACCTTTTTCATTATCGACAACTGGTGCCATAATAATAACTTTAGTATTTTCATCAAGTTTCATAATTTTTTCAGTCATTTCTTCTACAGATTGTGATGAAATTTCTATATTATGATTAGGACAATAAACTGTACCTACCCTTGCATATAATAATCTTAAATAATCATAAATCTCTGTAACTGTACCAACTGTTGATCTAGGATTTTTACTTGTAGTTTTTTGATCTATACTAATCGAAGGAGATAAACCATCTATTGAATCAACATCTGGTTTTTCACTTCCACCTAAAAATTGTCTAGCATAAGAAGATAAACTTTCAACATATCTTCTTTCACCTTCAGCATATATAGTATCAAACGCCAAAGAAGACTTACCACTTCCTGATACTCCTGTAATAACAGTTAATTTGTTCTTTGGTATTTCTATATCAATATTTTTTAAATTATTTTCTCTTGCACCTTTTACAATTATTTTATCCATTAAAAACCTCGTTTTTATATTTTAACAAATTTAACTAAATAGAAAAACAAAAACTTTAATTATTTATTTAATATTTCTATAAATTCTTCTTCAGTCAAAATAGGAATGTTAAGTTCTTTTGCTTTATCTTTTTTGCTTCCAGGATTTTCACCAACTACTACATAATCTGTAAGTTTTGAAACTGATGATGATGTATTTCCACCACTGTTTTCTATTAATTCTTCTATTTCTTTTCTAGTATATTTTGTTAAACTTCCAGTAACTACTATTCTTTTGCCATTAAATATATTATTTTCTTCTCTTCCAAGATAGTTAAAATTAACATTTAATTCTCTTAATTTCTCTATAGTTATTATATTTTTATCCACTTTAAAATAATTAATTATAGATTCTGCTACTATATCTCCAATATCTTTTATTTTTATTAAGTCCTCTTTTGTAGCTAGCATTAAATTATCTATAGTTTTATAATTTTTTGCCAAAATTTTAGCAGTTTTTTCACCTACATTTGGTATTCCTATAGCAAAAATTAATCTTTCTAGTGAATTTAATTTAGATTTTTCTATATTATTTAGTATCTTTTCTACACTTTTATTTCCAAATCCCTCTAATTCTATTAAGTCATTCTTATGATTTTCTAACATAAAAATATCAGAATAAGTTTTTATATATCCTAAATTATAAAAATCTTCTATTATCTCTTCTCCTAAACCTTCTATATACATAGCATTTCTACTGACAAAATGTATTAAAGATTCTATATTTTTAGCAGGACAATCGGGATTTATACAATACCAATCTGCTTGATTTTTTTTTCTTTCTAAAAGACTAGAACATATAGGACAAATATTAATCATTTTAAATGGCTTTTCTTCACCTGTTCTTCTTTCAATAATTGGCTCTATTACTTCAGGAATAATTTCTGCTGCTTTCTTTATATAAACATAATCATTTTCTCTTAAATCTCTATTAACTACATAATCTTCATTATGTAATGTAGCTCTTTTTACAGTTGTTCCTGCTATTAAAGTAGGTGAAAGTATAGCATTAGGAGTAATTTTACCAGTTCTTCCTACTGTAAAAATAAATTTTTCTAATTTAGTTATAACTTTATCTTCTGGAAATTTATATGCAACTGCCCATCTAGGGTACTTAGCAGTATTTCCTAATTCCACCCATTTATCAATATTATTTAATTTGATTACAACACCATCAGTAGGATAATTTAATTTTTTTCTTAAATTATAAATATCTTTTATATATTGATTTATCCCATCTGATCCTTTTACTAATTTATTAACTTCATTATTAGTTTTAAATCCTAATTCATTTAAAAAATTAAGAACTTCTATTTGAGAATGCAAATCATATTCTAATGGATTTACTAACTGATACATTATATTTTTTAAATTTCTTTTTGCTGTAATTTTTGAATCTAATTGTCTTATTGAACCTGCTGCTGCATTTCTTTCATTTTTAAACAATTCTATATACTTTTTAGTTTTCTTACCTAATAATATCTTTTCTTGATTTTCTTTCTCAATAATTAAATTTTTTTCGTTTATTTCTTTATTCAACTTTTCTAAAGTATCTTTTTCCATAAATATTTCACCTCTTACTTCAAGGCTTATATCTTTTGACAATTTAAGAGGTATAGTTTTAATTGTTTTTACATTTTCAGTTATATCTTCTCCTTCTAATCCATTTCCTCTAGTAAGAGCTTGTTTTAAATACCCATGTTCATATACTACACTTACACTAAGTCCATCTATCTTCATTTCGCATACAAAATCATCTTCATTTAAAGAATAAACAAAATTGTTTATTTCTTCTTCATTATAAACATTTGCTAATGATAACATAGGAACTTTATGAACTACTTTCTTAAATTTAGATAAAACTTTTCCTCCAACTCTATTAGATGGTGAATCTATAGATTTTATATCAGGATATTTTTCTTCTATTTCATATAATTCCCTTAATAAAGAGTCATATTCTCTATCTGATATATCTGGATTATCTAATGTATGATATTTATAGTCTGCATCTTGAATTTTTTTTACTAATTCTAAATAACGTTCTTTTATTTCCATAGTTGTATTGGATATTCTCCTTTTTCTTGTTTTTCTTTTATTATATTTTTGATTTTTTCTAAATCTTCTCTATATGTAATACCATACCATTTTTCATCAGTCTCTTTTGTTTTTATTTTTATACTTTTTTCTTTTAATAATTCATTTAAGACTACTGGTATAAGAATTTCTGAAGTTAAATCACCATTTAAATTCTTTATAAATTTCTCTACTTTTTGATTTAATAAAGATAGAACATCTATGTTCATAGTCATCATTAACATAGAAACATTCATATTTTCATCTACTGATCTTTCATCTGTTCCATCTAGATTTTTAACAATTATTTTATTATCTTTTCTTTCACAAATACTTTCTATGATTTTTAATACATTATTATTTTCATCTTCATAGCATATACCTCTTTTTACAGCACCATTTTCAGTTAATGTCTGACCTAATTTATAAGAAATTATTTCTATTTCTTTATCATATTCTAAAATTTCACTAGCTAGTTTAAAAGAATTTTGTCCATAAAAATCATCTGCTGTTATTAATAAAAATTTATTTTTTATTAAATTATTAACTGCTGATAAAGCATGAGCTGTACCTAAAGGCTTGGTTCTTTTTTTTGATACACCTTTTATATATAATGGCTGAAAAGCATATTTAACATTTATATATTTTTTGATTCTATTTCCAATAGTATTTTTGAATACTTTATAATTTTCTTTTTTTATTATAAAAATAACTTCTTTAAATCCTGCTTGTATAGCATCATAAATTGAATAATCAATAATAAACTCACCATTATTACCAATTGGTTCAATTTGTTTTAAACCACCAAATCTCGAACCTAATCCTCCAGCTAATATCACTAATGTTTTCTTCATTTATTCTACCTCATACTTTGTTAATTTTTTATGATTTTTTAATAATTTTTTTATTCCGTATTTATATGAAAAAGCTATTACTAGTATATCATCATGAATTTCTACAATTGAGCCTTTTCCAAAATTTTCATGATAAACTAAATCTCCTACATTATAATCTTCATTATTTTTTTCTTCATAAAATTGTTCTTTTTGAACTTTAAAATTAACATTCCATGAAGATTTTTCTTTAATAATATCAATATTACTCTCATAAACAAATCTACTTATAGGGTTATATGAAATTTTTGCAAAAGCGTATCTTCTTTTGGCAGATAATAAGTATAATTTTTCTTTTGCTCTAGTAACTGCTACATAATAAAGTCTTCTTTCTTCTTCTATATCTTGAACATTTTCTAAACTAAGTTGATATGGAAATAAACTTTCTTCAAGTCCTACAACAAATACAACCTTAAATTCTAATCCTTTTACTGCATGAACAGTCATTAAATTAACCTTTTTTTCTTCATTTTCATTATTATTTTCTCTATCAGAAAATAAAATCAAATTTTCTAAAAATTCTCTTAAACTAGAATTATTTTCTTTTTCATAATTATCAACATAAGTAATAAATTCTTTAATATTTTCTTCTCTTATAGATGATTCTAAATCATTATCTTTTTTGATTGTTTCTAAAAGATTAGTCTTTTCACATATTCTTTCTACCAAAGATTTTAATGATATATTCTCATAATTATCTTTAATTTCTTCAATTAAATTTTTAAATAGAGTTAATTTCTTATCATCTTCTTCAATAGATTCATATAAGCTAAGATTAGATAAATTTGCTTTTCTTTGAAGATTTTCAATAGTTTTATTTCCAATTCCTCTAGTTGGATAATTAACTATTCTCAAAAAGCTTATATCATCTTTGGGATTATCAATTAATTTTAAATATGCTATTAAATCTTTTATTTCTTTTTTATTGAAAAATCCAAATGAACCTACTAATTTAAAAGGAATTACATTATTAATAAATAATTGTTCAAATAACCTAGATTGAGCATTAGTACGATATATTATAGCTATATCATCATAATCATATTGATTAGATATTTTTTTTATTTCCGATATTACATAATTTACTTCATCTTCTTCAGTATTTAACTGATTAAATTTTACTTTTTCTCCATCTCCAAGAGATGACCACAAATCTTTATGAGATCTCTCAATATTATTTTTTATAACATTATTAGCTATACTTAAAATATTATTGGTAGATCTATAATTTTGTTCTAATTTAATTACTTTAGCATTTGGAAAATCTTTAGTAAAATTTAAAATATTTTTATAATTAGCTCCTCTAAAAGAATATATCGATTGATCTGAATCTCCAACTACAAACAAATTTTTATATTTTGCAGATAACATTTTAACTAAAAAATATTGTGCATCATTAGTATCTTGATATTCATCAATTAATATATATTTATACTTTTCTTGAAAATATTCTAAAACTGCATTATATTTATCTAAAATTAAATATGGTATTAATAACAAATCATCAAAATCAACACTGTTAGAATTATATAATTTTTTATTATATTTTTCATATATATCTACTATTTGCTTTTCTTCAAAAGTATAAGTATTTTTTTCAGCTTCTTCTGGTAAAACTAATTTATTCTTATAAGAAGATATAACTTCTTTAACATGTTTTGGAGATATAGTTTTATTTAAATTCATATCATCAATTATAATTTTAATTACTTTTAATGAATCATCAGAATCTAATATTGTAAAATTTTTATCAATATTAACTAAATATCCATATTCTCTTAATATTTCTACTCCAAAAGAATGAAAAGTAGATATATGCATTCTTCTAACATCTCTTTTTAGAATATTTGATACTCTATCTTTCATTTCTTTAGCTGCTTTATTAGTAAAAGTAATTGCTAAAATATTTTCACTATTAACTTTTTTATTTTCAATCAAATATGCAATTCTAGTAGTTAATACTTTAGTTTTTCCACTACCTGCTCCTGCTATAACTAAAACAGGTCCTTCTGTAGTTATTACTGCTTTTTTTTGTCTTTCGTTTAATCCTTCTAATTCCATGTATTTATTATATCATTTTATATTATTAAAAAGATAAAAACTGTAATTATTATTACAGTTTAAATTAATTCTAAATAAACAATTAAATTTTTATCTTTTTCTTTTTTATCACAAGTTATTAATGTTAAAGTATTCTTATTAGTTTTTATTGTGGATAATATATCTTTTTTATCTTTCTTTAAAATTCTTTTTACTTTGTATATATATTTAATATTATTAAAGTATAAATTTACTTCATCTTCTATACCTAAAACATCTAATCTATCAAATAAAACATTATATGCTATTCCTGAATGTGCAACTAAGACTATATTTGAACCATTAATTGATGGTAAAGAACTACCAGACATAACTTCTATACCATTTTTTATTTGATTTTTTTGATCATTTAATGAATAAAATCCATAATAAATTTTCAACTTCGGTATTTCGATATAACCCCAATATTTATTTCTAATCATTTTAGTTGTTTTTTTATTTTCTTCAAATTTTTTAATATTTTTATTTATAACAACTTTTTCTTTAGCTATATTTAAATTATTTTCTTTATACTTAACTTTATTAATATCAAAAAATATATTTACTAATAAACAAATGAATATTATATTAAATATTTTTATTATGAACTTTATCATAAATATTTAAACCTATTAAAATATTAAAAACTATAATTAAAAAGATAATAATATTATTACTCATTCCAGCATCAGGTATTTTTAAGTCTAATAATTCATAAGTTTCAGATGTATTATTATTTATTTCTATCACGAAATCATTTACAAATTTATATCCAACTGTAGAATTAATTTGTTTGATTTCATATTTACCATAAGGTAATAAAAATTTAGCTTTTCCATCTTTATCTGTAATAACTTCTTTAATTAAAATACCATTTTCAAAAATTTGAAATTTAACATTTGCTTCTGGTAATTTATTTGATTTATTCCCCATATATTTAATAATCTTTATTTCTTTTAATTC
>CAJPPJ010000005.1 GCA_905372515.1 uncultured Eubacteriales bacterium | reverse complement strand
AAAATATTGCTGATTCTAAGGTATTAGATTGTTTTTCTAAAAAAGTAATACTTGATGAAAAAGATACTTATTATTTTTATTTACTATATGAAGATATAAGTTGTAATTATTTAACAGAAGTAGAATTTGTGTTTAAAACAGATGCTAAAGTTATAAAAAGTAATGCTACTTTTAAAGATGAAAAAAATGGTATATATAAATGGAATACTATAGAAAATGGAATAGAATTATTGTTTTCAAAAAATAAGAAACAAAGTACAAATACTATAAATTATGCTAGATATATTATCTTTATCTTGGTTATGGCAGTAGGAGTAGGATTTGTAATTTATAAATATAGGAAAGATAAGAGAATATGAAAAAATTAGATATAGTATATGAAGATAAAAACATAATAGTAATTAATAAACCTAGTAATATGTTAACTATTGCAACTACTAAAGATAAATATAATAATTTATATAGAAAAGTTTCTGAATATGTAAAAAAACAAAATAAGAACAATAAGATATTTATTATTCATAGACTTGATAAAGAAACTAGTGGTTTAGTAGTATTTGCTAAAAATAGAGATTCTAAAATAAAATTACAAAATGTATGGAAAGATACTAAAAGAGAATATTTAGCACTTTTAGAAGGAACTTTAAAAGAAAATTCTAATACATTAAGATTAAATTTAGAAGAAGATGATAATCATTATGTATATGTATCTAAAGATAAAACTAAAGATTTAGCTATAACACATTATGAAGTTTTACAAAGATTTGATCATAAAACTTTAGTTAGTATAAATATTTTAACTGGTAAGAAAAATCAAATAAGAGTATCTATGAGATATATTCATCATCCGATAGTGGGAGATAAAAAATATGGAGCAAAAACAAATCCATATAGAAGACTTATGTTGCATGCTGCATCTTTAGAATTTATTAATCCAAGCACTAATAAAAAAATAAAATTAGAAGCAGACATACCAAAAGTATTTTTGAAAGGCATAGAAAATGAAGGGTGAAGAATTAGAATTTAGAGATGTTTATTTAAAATGGGGAGTAATTGAAAGACAAAAACATTTAAAAAAATTGTGTAAAGAATTAAAAATAGATTATAAAGATGCTTTGTTATTTGGATTTTTTTATGTAAATAAAGAAGGTAATTTGAAATTTAAAATAGCAGGTTTTATAAAGAAAGAAAAAGATGAACTTTTTTTTGATGAAAAAGTAATAAGTCAAAATATTTCTATAAAGATAGAAGATTATCAATTTTTAAAGTTTAATGTAATAAATGAAAAATTAGAAGAATATGTTAATTATGCTGATACTGTAAAGTTATCTTGTACTTATAAAAAAGAAGATAAGATGAATTTACTTAAGACAAGAGAAATAAAAGAATTAGATAAATATAGAGATGATTTAAATCCAGATAATATATTAGTTAATTTAGTAACTAATAATATAGTGGAAGATATATGGTTAAAGTTAGAAGGTATTTATCAAGATGATTTTATTTGCAAACTTTTAGAAAACTCTAATAATTCGAAAGAATATACGAAAGATTCTTTAGTAGCAGTAGTATTTGATGAAGAAAATAATTTAGTAATAAAAAAACTATTGAAACAATAGTTTACATTTATATAAAATAAAAATAAAAAAATAGCAAAATTTCACTATTTTTTTATTATTATAAGAATAATAAGATATAGATAGGAGATTTTATATGGCAATTTCAGGTAGTGAAACTAAAGGAGTCAATTTAGATACAGTAAGTGTTACTAATTTAGCTCAAGATATAAATGGGAATTTTAGTTTAGGAGCTTTAGGAGAAAATGTATTAGCATCTATACCATTTATTGAAACAGATGCTGAAAAAGCAGCACAAATAGCCGCATCAATTAATGTTGGTACAGAAAGAATAGATTCGGATGTAACAAATATGTATGCTAAAGTTCAAAATGTAGGAGAAGTTTGGACAGGTCAAGATAGTGAAGCATTTAAAGTTGCATTTGATGATTTGAAAGCAAAAATTAATCAAAATGCTTCAACTTTATCAAGTTTAGCATCAACAATTATTGATGAAGCTAATGTTACTGCAGCACAAAACAGAAAATTTACAATGAAGGCAAATAATAGAGACGAATTGTATTAAGAAGAATATTATAGGGAGACATAAATATGAACGGTGAAAGAAGAATTGATGTTAATGGAATGACACAGTATACTTCTGATTTTAAAAGTCAAGCAGAAGAGCTTTTAACAAAATATGATTCTATAAGTAGAGCTCTAGATGATACATCTGGTATAAAAGGACATTCTGAAGCTGCTCTTCATCAAGCAAAAGAAGAAGTAGCTTCTATAAAAGCGCAGTTAGAAGGTATAGTAAATGGTTATTTTAATTATTTACAAGAAAATGTTCCAAATATAGAAGGACTTGATAAAGATGGACAAGCTCAACTTGCTAGCAATTTAGATAATTTATCAAAAGATTTTAAAAATAAAAGATCTGGCGGAGGAGGTGGATCTTCTGGAGGATCAGGATCAGGTGGAATGTCTGGTGGATCTTCTGGAGGAGCAACTGGTGGAGGTTCAACAGGAGGAGCAGCTACTACTCCAAGTGGAGGAAGTAGTGCAAACCCAAGTACTCAAACAACTAATCCAACAAATCCTAATGAAAATGGGAATAATGGCTTAAACCCTTTTAAACCAAATAATGATAGTTCTAAAAATAAAACTGGTGGTGATCCTACTACAAGATCTAATGATATTGATGCAAAAATCAAAGAAATTCAAGATAAAATGCGTCAAATGCAGGATGATATAAGAAAAAAACAACAAAAAGGAGATATTGGATTAACTGGTAAGCAAGGTGTTCAAGGTACACAAGGTAAACAAGGATCTCAAGGACTTCAAGGATTTCAAGGTCGCCAAGGATCTCAAGGACAAAGTGGAAGAGATGGTACAAGTTTCTCAACTGGTGGTTCAAGATTTGGAGGAACTGGTGGATTAAATGGGGGAGGATCTAGTTTTGGTGGATCTTCACAAATTCCATCATATACACCAAGTACAGGTAGTATTCCATCTACTGGAACAAACTTTGGAACAAATGGAAGTGGTAGTGGAACTGCTGAAACAGGTAGTGATTTAGGTACTACTTCAAGAGATAAAGATGATTTAGGAAAGATGTCTACTGGAAACGAAGAAGAAAATCCAAATTTAGAAAATGGAGAAGTAATTGAAGAAGGTAAATTGTCTGATGTAGCACCAAGTGATGATTTAAGTGATGGAAACTTAGAATTAGGTGCAACAGATGATAATTTAGTGCCAGAAGATAAAAAAGGAAATAATAATTTACTTAAATTTGCAGGAATAGGAGGAATGCTTTTAGGAAGTGGAGCATTAGCTGCAGGACTTGCAACTAAGAAAGATGAAGAAGAGTTATCAGCAGAAGAAGAAACTGGTGATGAACTTGAAGATGAATATAGTCAAGAATTAAAAGATTTCTATGAATAAAAAATAAAAAAGTTAATATTAACAAAATGTTAACTTTTTTTAGTGGAAAAATATTTATAATTATAGTAAAATTAAATTATCTAGAATATATCGGAGGATATGATGGGGAATAATAAAATATTAGATTATACATCAATTGGTGAAAAAAAAGGAAAATTTGATGCGTTAGCTAATAGCATAAAAGAAAGTTTAAGTAATGTTAGTAGTGGACTTGGAGAATTAGAAAAAGGTACAATTAGTCAAGAACAAGTAGATAGTTTTCAAAGTGAAATACAATTAAGAGTTAATGAATTAGATGAAATATCAGAAAAATTTAAAAATTATTTAAGTTACATCATTGAATCTAATCAAGACGAAGACTCTAAACAAGCCGCTGAAGTTGCAGAAGAAGTAGGTTTAATGAAAACAAATACTTCTCAAAATCAAAACGGAGGAGGATCAGGTAGTACTCCAAGTGGAGGAGGTTCATCTGGTGGATCAAATGGAGGAGGATCAAATGCCTCTGCTAGTTCAAATGCTAGTGCAACTGCTCCATCTACAACACAACCACAACAACAAGGAGAAAATCAAAATCAACAACAAGCTCCTGAAAATGTAGCTAAGACTGATTATGAAGCATATAAGAAAGAAACTTCAGAAAGATTTCAAAAAACAATTGATGATCAAAAGAAAGTAGATGAAAAACAAAATAAAGTAATTAATAATTTAAGTACAGATTTTAATAAATATAAAACAGATAATAATAAAGTAAATACAGAACAAGATAAAAAAATACAAGAAGTGTTCGATAAGTTAAAGGGACATGATTCAAGAATTAGTAGTCTTGAAGGTAGAACTAGTACATTGGAAGCAACTAAGACTAATACAGTTACTCCATCTGCACCAGCACCAGCACCAGCTCCTAGTTATACACCATCCCCTGCACCAGCACCAAGTAATCCAACCCAACCATCTCAAACTAATACACAACCAACAACCCCAGAACAACCAAAACCCGAAGCACCTAAGGTTGAAGAACCTAAGAAAGAACCTGAAATAAAAGAAGAACCACCAATAGATACAAAAACACCTATGGAAATAGATCCATCTAAATATGATCAAGATTTAAGTAAAGAATTAGGTAGTTTAGAACCAACACCAAATACTACTACTGAAACAGAAGCTAGCAAAGATGATAATGGAATTGTTAAAGCAGCAGCATTTGGAGCATTAGGGTTAGGAGCTTTAGGATTAGGTGGAGGAGCTTTGTATTACCATAATAAGAAAAAACAAGAAGAATTGAATGAAGAAGAAAATTCAAACGAAAATAATAATGATTATTTATACGATGATGATGAATTCTAATCATCATCTTTTTGTTTGACTGAATTATAAGAAAGTGGTAATATTTAGTTGAGCAGTTTTTATTAGCTGTTTTTATTTTAAATTAAAATAAGGAGTTTATATGGGAAATAAAAAGGCAAATCCAGTAATTTCATATTTTAAAGATGTGAAAAGAGAAAGTAAAAAGATAGTATGGCCTTCTAGAAAAAATTTAATCAAATATTCTGTTGCTACAGTATTGTTTGTTGCTCTTATGGCTTTATTTTTCTTGTTATTATCTTTTTTAGCAGCATTTTTACAAGGTACATTAGTGCCATGGATTAGGACAATAATTAAATAGAGGTGTAGATATGGAAAATGAAAAAAAATGGTATATTGCTACAACATATTCAGGGCATGAATTAAAGGTAAAAGAAAAATTAGAAATGAGAGCTGAATCTTTAGGTATGAAAGATCAAATATTTAGAGCTATAGTACCAGAAGAAACAGTTGTAGAAAATAAAAACGGAGAAATGAAAACAAGACTTAGAAAGTTATTTCCGGGTTACATCATGATTGAAATGATTATGACTGATAGAGCATGGCATGTAGTAAGAAATACTCCAGGAGTTACAGGTTTTATTGGTTCTAGTGGAAAGGGTGCTAAACCTATACCGTTATCACAAGAAGAAGTAGAAAAGATATTTAAGTCAATGGGACAAACTGTTAAGGGTGAAGAACTTAAAATTGAAGTTGGTTCAAAAGTTAAAATTGTTGATGGACCATTTTCTGGAATGCTTGGTATTGTTAAAACACTTAACGATGATGTAGCTATTATCAATATAGATTTATTTAATCAAGTTACTGAAGTAGAAGCTACAATGGAACAAATAGTACTTGATATGTAAATGGATTTATGATAGTATTTAATACGACTTTATGTAGTTATTTTATATAAAGGAGTGGGAAGTTTTAACTTTGCTGTTATGACCACTAGCGAAAACAAATATAGGAGGTGTTATCGTGGCTAAGAAAGTTAGTAAAATAATTAAATTACAAATTCCAGCAGGACGTGCTAATCCATCACCACCGGTAGGAACTGTTTTAGGACCAGCAGGTGTTAATTTAATGGATTTTTGTAATAAATATAATGAAGCTACAAAAGATAAGATGGGAGATATCATACCAGTTGAAATAACTGTATATGAAGATAAGAGTTTTACATTTATATTAAAAACTCCACCTGTATCAGATCTTTTAAAGAAAGCTGCTAATATTACAAAAGGTAGTACAAAAGGTAAGAAAGAAATTATCGGAAAAGTATCTAAAGAAGATATTAAAAAAATTGCTGAAATTAAATTAGAAGATTTAAATGCATACGATATTGAAAGTGCTATGAAAAGTGTTGAAGGTAGTGCTTTAAATATGGGTATAGAAGTAAAATAAAACCTTAATATACGTGGGAGGTTTAAAAATCGTTTAACCACATAGGAGGAAATATGAAGATATTAAGTAAAAGATATAAAGAAGCTTTAAGTAAAATAGAAAAAGGTAAAGTTTACGATAAAGAAGAAGCTTTAAAATTATTAAAAGAAACATCAACTACTAAATTTGATTCAACAGTAGAAGTATCTGTTAGATTAAATTTAGATACTAAAAAAGCAGATCAACAATTAAGAGGAGCATTAGTATTACCTAAAGGTACTGGTAAAACAAAGAGAACTTTAGTTATATGTAATGCAGCTAAATTAGAAGAAGCAAAAGCATCAGGTAGTGATTTCTATGGTGATAAAGATATGATTGAAAAGATCGAAAAAGAAAATTTCTTCGATTATGATGTTATAATTGCAACACCAGATATGATGCCACATTTAGGTAAAATTGGTAAAATTTTAGGACCAAAAGGTTTAATGCCAAATCCTAAAACAGGAACTGTTACAAATGATATTAAAAAAGCAGTTAATGATGTTAAAATGGGACAAGTTGAATACAGATGTGATTCATATGGAATAGTACATGGAATCATAGGTAAAAGTAGTTTCTCAGTTGAAGATTTAAAAGAAAATTTAAATGCTTATGTAAATGCTATCATTAAAGCTAAACCAACAGGAGCTAAAGGTAAATATATAGCAAGTATATATTTGTCAACAACTATGGGACCTAGTATCAAAATAAGTGAAACAAATTTTGACAATTAATAAAATTTATATATAATATTAAATGAAGTGCCAAAGACAGTAGGTAAAAAAGTAAATCCTACCGAGGATAAAACTTTTATAAAAGTCTTTGGTGTTACAAAGACTTTTTTTAGTCAGAAAGGAAGAATCATGGCAAGTGAAAAGATCTTATCAAAGAAAAAAGAAGTAGTATCAGAAATAAAAGATATTATTGAAAATAATGGAACTCTAATATTATTTGATTACCGTGGACTTACTGATAAAGAAGCTAAGGAAATTAGAAGAGAACTTAGAAAAAATAATGATGATTATAAGATATATAAAAATACATTATTAAAGTTAGCTTTTAATGATAAAGGTATAAATCTTGATGAAGCATTAAGTGGACCAAGTGCTTTAGCATATGGAGCAGATCAATTAAGTGCAATTAAGACTTTAAGTAAGTTTGCAAAAGCAAATAAAAATTTAGAAATTAAGATGGGTTATGTAGATAAAGAAGTAGCTGATCTTAATAAGATTAATTCTCTAGCATCATTACCATCAAGAGAAGAACTATTAACAATGGTTGCAGGTGGAATGATAGGAATTGTAAGAAATTTAGCAATTGGTTTAGATTTAGTTTCTAAACAAAAAGAAAATAATTAGAAAGTAGGAGGTATTAAAAATGGCTAAATTAACTAAAGATGAATTTATAAATTCATTAAAAGAAATGACACTTTTAGAAATAAAAGAATTAGTAGATGCAATGAAGGAAGAATTTGGAGTTGATCCATCAGCAGTAGCTGTAGCAGCACCAGCTCAAGGAGGAGCAGCAGAATCAAGCGATTCACCTTCAACTGTAACAGTATCAATTAAAGATGCAGGAGCAGCTAAGATTAATGTAATTAAAATAATCAAAGAATTAACAGGATTAGGATTAAAAGAATCAAAAGATATAGCAGATAAAGGTGGAGTTGTTAAAGAAAATATTTCTACAACAGAAGCTGATGATATCAAAGCTAAATTAGAAGAAGCTGGAGCTACTGTAGAAGTTAAATAAAAATTTTAAAAAGCTTTGAAATTTTTAAATACTTATAGTAATATGTAATTAGGAAAGGAACCAATTATTTATTGTTTAATTAATTGGTTCCTTTTTATTTTCAGCAGTAAAAAGTATATTTTGTGTTAAAAATAAAGAGAAAATTGTCTTTTTTCTAATATTTTGTAAAGTTTGTTGACTAAATACAAAATAAAAAGTTATAATATAAATTAGCTTTTTATAGCTATATCTTTTGTAAAATATTAATGTTAGGGGTGAAAGCGTGCATTATAAGAAAGTAAAGTTTGGAAAAAAAGAAAGAGTTACATTTTCTAAAGTAAAAAATGAATTCGAGTTAAAAGACTTACTCGAAATACAAATGAAGTCTTATCAAGAGTTTTTAGATAAAGGAATAGAAGAAGTATTTACAGATCTTTTTCCTATAGAAAATTTTTCTGGTACATTATCATTAGAATTAGGAAAATATCATTTTGAAAAACCTCGTCACACAATTAAAGAATGTCGTGATAGAGATTTAACTTATGCTATGCCATTAAAAGTTTTATCTAAATTAACTAATCATGTAACTGGTGAAGTTATAGAAAAAGAAATATTTTTAGGTGATATTCCCGCTATGACAGATAGTGGAAGTTTTGTTATAAACGGAGCAGAACGTTGTGTAGTATTACAACTCGTTAGATCTCCTAGTGTTTATTTTACTGAAAGCAAGGATAAAAACGAACGTGAACTTATAGAGTGTCAAATGATTCCTAATCGTGGAACATGGTTAGAGTTCGAAACAGATGCTAAAGATGTTTTATATGTAAGAATAGATAGAACAAGAAAAGTTACACTTACAACACTTTTAAGAGCTTTTGGATTATCTAGTGATGAAGACATCCTAGGTGTTTTTGGTGACAATAAATATATTAAAAACACTATAGAAAAAGATTCATCTAAGAATATTGATGAAGCTTTAATAGAAATATATGAAAAATTAAAACCAGGAGAACCTGCAACTTTAGATTCAGCTAAAAATCATATTCAAACAAGATTTTTTGATGAATTTAGATATGATTTAGTAAAAGTTGGTCGTTATAAATATAATAAAAAATTAAATATTGCTAATCGTATTTTAGGTTTAAAACTAGCAGAAGATGTTAAAACAGCATCTGGAGTAATCGAAGCTGGTACACTAGTTAATAGAGAAAATTTATTATTAATCAAAGAAGCATTAGAAAACGGATTTAATGTTAAAAAAATTAAAATAAATGAAGAATTAGATGATTATGCTAACATTCAAACGTTAAAAGTATATAATCCTGAAAATGAAAAAGAAATTATAGAATTACTTGGAGTAGACGTAAGAGAAAATTACAAACGTTTAACTATTCCAGATGTTTATGCTGCAGTATCATATTATTTAAATTTATTTGATAAAATTGGTAAATTTGATCAAGTAGATCACCTTGGTAACAGAAGAGTTAAACAAGTTGGTGAATTAATGCAAAACCAATTTAGAATTGGTGTTACTAGAACAGTTAGAAATATTAATGATAGAATGTCAACACAAGATATAGAAGAAATAACTCCTAAGACATTAATTAATATTAAACCTATAACAGCAGCATTCAAAGAATTCTTTGGAAGTGGACAAATATCACAATATATAGATCAAATAAATCCTATATCTGAACTTACTCACAAGAGACGTCTTACTAGTTTAGGTCCAGGAGGACTTTCTAAGGAAAGAAGTGGTATTGAAGTTCGTGACGTTAATGAATCTCACTATGGAAGAATTTGTCCGATTGAAACATCTGAAGGTCAATCAATTGGTCTTGTTACAACACTTGCTTCTTATGCTAGAGTTAATGAATATGGATTTATTACAACTCCATATAGAGTTATTAAAGATGGATATGCTACTGAAGAAGTTAAATATTTAACAGCAGATGAAGAAGAAGATTATATTATATCTATAGCAACTATAAAAGTAGATGAAAATAATAAAATCGTTGATGAAAAAGTACCTGCTAGATACAATGCAGAAAATATAATTGTTACACCAGATAAATTAGATTTAATGGATGTATCAGCACAGCAAATTATTTCTGTAACTACAAGTTCAATACCTTTCTTTGAACATAATGATGCTAACCGTACACTTATGGGTGCTAATATGACTAGACAAGCAGTACCTTTAATTAAAACAGAAGCACCAATAGTTGGAACAGGTGTAGAATATACAGCTGCTAAATATAGTGGGGTTGAAGTTTTATGTAAAAAAGCTGGGGTAGTAACATATGCTGATGGATCTAAAATTTTAGTAGAAACAGTAGATGGAACAGATGAATATAAATTAGCTAATTTTGAATTAGCAAACTCTGGAAACTATAAACATCAAAGACCTATAGTAAAAGCAGGAGAAAAAGTTAAAGTAGGGGACGTATTAGCAGATGGACAATCTTGTGATAATGGAGAACTTGCTTTAGGAAGAAACGTAGTAGTAGCATATACTACATTTAATGGATATAACTTTGAAGATGCTGTAATCTTAAACGAAAGACTTGTTAAAGATGATGCATATACTAGTATTCATTTACAATTACAAGAAATTCAATGTCGTGATACAAAACTTGGACCTGAAGAAATAACTAGAGATATACCTAATGTATCAGAAGCAGCAAGAAAAAATCTTGATGAAAATGGAATTATAATTATTGGTACAGAAGTAAAAGCAGGAGATATATTAGTAGGTAAAGTAACTCCTAAAGGTATGGTAGAACTTACTTCAGAAGAAAAACTTTTACATGCAATATTTGGTGAAAAATCAAGAGAAGTTAGAGATACATCTCTTAGAGTTCCAAATGGTAGCGAAGGTATAGTTCAAGATGTTAAAATCTTTACTAGAAAAGATAATGAAGAAATGCCAGCTGGTGTTTCAGTACAAATAAAAGTATATATAGCTCAAAAGAGAAAAATTCAAGTTGGGGATAAAATGGCTGGACGTTATGGAAACAAAGGTGTTATATCTTTAGTTTTACCAGAAGAAGATATGCCTTTCTTACCAGATGGTACACCAGTAGATATTTTACTTAATCCTCAAGGGGTTCCATCTCGTATGAATATAGGTCAAATCCTAGAAATGCATACTGGTATGGCAGCTAAGAAAATGAACATGTTAGTATCAACTCCAGCATTTGATGGAGCTAAAGTAAATGAAATATACGAAATGATGAAAGATGCTAAGATGGATGAAGATGGTAAAACAATTCTTTATGATGGAAGAACTGGAGAAGCATTTGATAATCGTGTAACAGTAGGGATTATGTATATGTTTAAACTTAACCATATGGTTGATGATAAACTTCATGCTAGATCAACAGGACCATATGCATTAGTTACACAACAACCACTTGGTGGAAAAGCTAATATGGGTGGACAAAGATTTGGAGAAATGGAAGTTTGGGCACTTGAAGCTTATGGTGCAGCTAACATATTACAAGAAATCTTAACAGTTAAATCGGATGATGTTGTAGGTAGAGTAAAAGTATTTGAAGCTATAGTTAAGGGAGAAACATTTGATTTAGCAGGTATTCCAGAATCATTTAGAGTTCTTCTAAAAGAACTTCAAGCATTAGGACTTGATGTTAGAATTCTTGATGAAAAGAGAAAAGAATGGAACTTAAAAGAAATAGAAGATGATGAATATAAAGAAAATTTTGAGTGTCTAGAAGAAGAAAAAGTAGTTGATAAAGAACAAGAAGATGATTACGAAGATGAAGAAGAGGATATTAATTACGATACACTCTTAGAAGATGAAAAGGAGGATGAATAATGATACCAGTAAATGATTTTGATGCTTTAAAAATTGGTATAGCATCTCCTGAAAAAATAAAAGAATGGTCATATGGTGAAGTAACTAAGCCAGAAACAATAAATTATAGAACATTAAAACCAGAACCAGATGGATTGTTTTGTGAAAGAATTTTTGGACCAAAGAAAGATTATGAATGTGCTTGTGGAAAATACAAGAGAGTAAGATATAAAAATATAATTTGTGATAGATGTGGAGTTGAAGTTACTAGTAGTAAGACAAGACGTGAAAGAATGGGTCATATTGCTCTTGCTACTCCAGTTTCACATATTTGGTTTTTCAAAGGTGTTCCTTCAAGAATGTCTTTAGTATTAGATATAAGCCCAAGAGATTTAGAAGAAGTACTATATTTTGTTAGTTATATAGTTTTAGATAAAGGTAATACACCTCTTATGGAAAAACAAGTATTATCAGAAAATGATTATCAAGCATATTATGCAAAATATGGAAACTCTTTTAGAGTTGGTATGGGTGCGGAAGCAATTAAAGAACTTTTAAAGAAGATTGATCTAAAAAAAGACATGGATGAAATTGAAGAAGAACTTCCAAATGCTTCTGAACAAAGAAAAGTTAGATTAGTTAAAAGATTAGATGCATTAAATGCTTTTTATAAATCTAATCAAAGACCTGAATGGATGATAATAGAAAATTTACCTGTTATACCTCCAGAACTTAGACCAATGATTCAACTAGATGGTGGAAGATTTGCAACAAGTGATTTGAATGATCTATATAGAAGAGTAATTAACAGAAATAATCGTTTAAAGAAACTACTTGAATTATCAGCACCAAACATTATCGTTCAAAACGAAAAGAGAATGCTTCAAGAAGCAGTTGACTCATTATTTGATAACGGAAGACGTGGAAGAAGTGTTACAGGAGCAGGAAATAGACCTTTAAAATCTTTAGCTAGTATTTTAAAAGGAAAACAAGGAAGATTTAGACAAAACTTATTAGGTAAAAGAGTTGATTATTCTGGACGTAGTGTTATCGTAGTAGGACCAGAATTAAAAATGTATCAATGTGGTTTACCAAAAGATATGGCAATTGAATTATTCAAACCTCATCTTATAAGAGGACTTGTTGAAAAAGGTCTTGCAAGTAATATCAAAGCTGCTAAAAAATTAATAGAAACAAAAGATAATTGTGTATGGAATGTAGTAGAAGAAATTATTAAAGAATATCCAGTTTTATTAAATCGTGCACCGACTTTACATAGACTTGGTATTCAAGCATTTGAACCTATTTTAATAGATGGTAAAGCAATTAGACTTCATCCGTTAGTTTGTGCAGCATTTAATGCTGACTTTGATGGAGATCAAATGCCGGTTCACGTACCTTTAAGTGAAGAAGCAAAAGCAGAAGCTAGAATATTAATGCTTGGTTCAAATAATATTTTGAATTTAAAAGATGGAAAACCAATAGTTACTCCTTCTCAAGATATGGTTTTAGGTAATTACTATATTACTATGGAAAAAGCAGGTCTTGAAGGTGAAGGAAGAGTATTTAAAAATCCAATGGATGCATTAATGGCTTACGAAAGAAGAGAAATAACTCTTCAAACAAGAATTGCTATTAAAGCAGATGCTTTTAAACATAAAATTTTAATGGATAACTTAAAAGATAAATATCTTGTAACAACTCCAGGTAAAATTAAATTTAATGAAATATTACCAGATAGTTTTTCATATATAAATGAACCTACTGAAGAAAATATTCAAGGTATGACACCTAGTAAATACTTTATAGATAAAGGTGTAAATATTAAAGAAGCAATAGAAAAAATGCCGCTTGTTGAACCTTTTAAAAAGGGAACACTTGAAAAAATAATTGCTGAAGTATTTAGAAGATATCAAACAACTGAAACTTCTATAATGCTAGATAAAATGAAAGATTTAGGATTTAGAGAATCTACTAAATCAGGTATAACTATTTCTCTTAGTGATATTTTAGAATGTGAAAATAAAGGTGCTATAATAGCAGAAGGGGAAAAAGAAGTTCAAAATATTGAAAAACAATATAAACGTGGACTTATAACTGATGAAGAAAGATATACTAAAGTAGTAGATGTATGGTTTAAAGTTAATGATGAAGTACAAAAAGAACTTAACCAAATAGCTAAAGCTAATCCTGATAATCCAATTTTCATAATGATGTTCTCTAAAGCCAGAGGATCACTTGATAGTTTTAGACAAATCGCTGGTATGAGAGGTATGACTAGTAAACCTAATGGTAAATTTGTTGAAATACCTATTACATCATCATTTAAAGATGGTATGTCTATAGCAGAATTCTTCTTATCTACTCATGGTTCTCGTAAGACTCAATCAGATAAATCACTTAAAACTGCTGAATCAGGATATCTAACAAGAAGATTGGTTGATGTTTCTCAAAATATTATTGTTAGAGAAGAAGATTGTGGAACAGAAAATGGTTTACTTGTTAAAGAGTTTGTAAATGAATCAACTAAAGAAGTTATTGAAAGCTTATTTGATAGAATAGCTGGTAGATATACTAATAAGAAGATAGTTCATCCTGAAACAAAAGAAGAAATAATTGGTAAAGGTGAATATATTACAGATAATATAGCTGAAAAAATTATAGCAGCTGGTATTAAAGAAGTAGAAATAAGAAGTGTACTTACTTGTGGTAGTCATAATGGAGTATGTAAGAAATGTTATGGTAGAAATCTTGCAAATGGTCAACCAGTTGAAGTTGGAGAACCTGTAGGGGTAATAGCAGCTCAATCAATTGGAGAACCGGGAACTCAACTTACTATGAGAACATTCCATGGTGGAGGAGTTGGAGGAGAAGCAGATATTACTCAAGGGCTTCCTCGTGTAGAAGAATTATTTGAAACAAGAACTCCTGCAAGTAAAGCTACAATAGCAGAAATTAGTGGAACTGTAACTGAAGTAATAGATGGAAAAGGTAAGACTAAAGGTAAAGTTATAATTTCTAATAAATTAGAAACTAAAGAACATACAACTAACTATAATCCTAAGTTTATAGTTAAAGTAGGTGATCAAGTAGAAGCAGGAGATAAATTAACAGAAGGTTCTATATCACCAAAAGAACTTATGAAAGCAACAGATGCTTTAACAGTTCAACAATATATTCTAAAAGAAGTACAATCTACTTATAGAAGTCAAGGGGTAGGAATTGCTGATAAACATATTGAAATAATAGCTAGAAGAATGGCATCTAGAATCAAGATTTATGATTCAGGAGATACTTCATTACTTAGTGGTTTAACAGTAAGTTTCAAAGAATTCCAAGATATTAATAAAGAAGCAATTATGAAAGGTAAGAGACCTGCAAGAGGAGAATTTATGATACAAGGTATCACTAAAGCATCTCTTGATACAGATTCATTCTTAGCAGCTGCATCATTCCAAGAAACAACAAGAATTTTAACTGAAGCAGCAGTAAATGGTAAGATTGATGAACTTGATGGTCTTAAAGAAAATGTACTTATAGGTAAACTTATTCCAGCTGGAACAGGTTCTAAAAAGTATAAACATGTATCTTATACAACAGCAATGCCGTTTGATAATTCAGACCCTTTAGATGATTTTGAAGAAGGATTTATGGAATAATAGAAAAAGAAGACAAAAATCTTCTTTTTTTCTATTTTTATATTGCATTAAAAAGTCTATTTGTGTTATCATATAAATGCTTTTTAAGTATTGCTCGTTTTGGCGAGCATATATTTATAACAAGTAAGATACACCAGGGTATGTGTAGAAAGGAGGACATATATGCCTACAATTAATCAGCTAGTTAAAAAAGGAAGAAGTAACAAGGTAAGAAAAAGTAAATCACCAGCTTTAACATTTTCACTAGATACAATTAATAAAAAGAAAACTTTACAAAATTCTCCACAAAAAAGAGGAGTTTGTACAAGAGTTGGTACTACTAAACCTAAGAAACCAAACTCTGCCTTAAGAAAATATGCTCGTGTTAGATTAAGTAATGGTATGGAAGTAACTGCATACATTCCAGGAATTGGACATAACTTACAAGAACATAGTGTTGTTTTAATTAGAGGAGGAAGAGTTAAGGACTTAATTGGGGTTAGATACCACATTATAAGAGGAACTCTTGATACAGCCGGAGTTAAAGATAGAAAACAAGGTCGTAGTTTATATGGAGCAAAAAGACCTAAAAACTAAAAATTAAGAAAGGAGAATTATAATGAGAAAAAGACAAGCTATTAAAAGAGATGTTTTACCAGATCCAATATATGGTTCAAAAGTAATAATGAAACTTATTAATGCTATTATGTTAGATGGTAAAAAAGGTAAAGCACAAACTATTCTTTATAAAGCTTTAGATTTATTAAAAGAAAAAACACATGAAGATGCATTTGAATCATTCAACAAAGCATTAGACAATCTTAAACCTGTACTTGAAGTTAAATCTAGAAGAGTTGGTGGAGCAAACTATCAAGTTCCAATAGAAGTAACTAAAGCAAGAAGTGAAGCATTAGCTCTTCGTTGGTTAGTTAAATATTCAAGATTAAGAAAAGGTCATAGTATGGCTGAAAATTTAGCAAATGAATTATATGATGCAATTAACGAAACAGGACAAGCATTTAAGAAGAAAGAAGATACACATCGTATGGCAGAAGCAAATAAAGCATTTGCTCATTACAGATGGTAAGGAGAGGGTATGGAAAAGACACCTATAGAAAAAACAAGAAATATCGGTATCATGGCTCACATAGATGCTGGTAAAACTACAACAACTGAAAGAATTTTATTTCATACAAAGAAGATTCATAAAATAGGAGAAACACATGATGGTGCTTCTCAAATGGACTGGATGGAACAAGAAAAAGAAAGAGGTATTACAATTACATCTGCTGCAACAACAGCACATTGGAAAGGATATCGTTATAACATCATAGATACACCAGGACACGTAGATTTTACTATTGAAGTTAGTCGTAGTTTAAGAGTATTAGATGGTGCAGTAGCATTAATCGATGCTCAAGCTGGAGTAGAACCTCAAACTGAAACAGTTTGGAGACAAGCAACAGAATTTAAAGTTCCAAGAATTATTTTTGCTAACAAAATGGATAAAATGGGAGCAGATTTTGAGTACTCATTAAAAACTATTAAAGATAGATTAGGAGTTAAATCAGCACCTATAGAATGGCCAATTGGAGCAGAAAACGAATTCAGAGGAGTTATCGATTTAGTTACTATGAAAGCTTATGAATATGATGGAAAAGATGAAGAAAATACAACAGAAATCGAAATTCCAGCAGATTTAAAAGAAATAGCGGAAACAAGAAGAAGTGAATTAATAGAAATAGTAGCTGAATACGATGATGAAGTAATGAATAAATATCTAGAAGGTGAAGAATTATCAATAGCCGATATTAAAAAAGCTATAAGAAAAGCAGTGTTATCTGTAGAATTCTTCCCAGTAATGTGTGGAACAGCATTAGGAAATAAAGGTATTAAATTATTACTTGATGCAGTTATAGATTATTTACCTTCTCCACTTGATGTAGAAGCAGTAAAAGGATATGACTTAAATGAAAAAGAAATAAGTAGAAAACCTAGTGATAGTGAACCATTTAGTGCATTAGCATTTAAAGTAATGGCAGACCCATTTGTAGGTAGATTAACATTCTTTAGAGTATACTCTGGTACATTAAAAAGTGGATCTTACGTTTTAAATTCAAATAAAGATTCTAAAGAAAGAATAGGTCGTATATTATTAATGCACGCTAATACTAGATCTGAAATATCAGAAGTATCAACAGGAGATATTGCAGCAGCAGTAGGTCTTAAAAATACTACTACTGGGGATACATTATGTGATGAAAAGAAACCAATTATTCTTGAATCAATGAAATTCCCAGAACCAGTTATTGAACTTGCAATTGAACCTAAGACAAAAGATGATCAAGAAAAACTTGGTATTGCACTTCAAAGATTAGCAGAAGAAGATCCAACATTTAAAGTTCATACAGATTCTGAAACAGGACAAACAGTTATTGCTGGTATGGGAGAACTTCATTTAGATGTTTTAGTTGATAGAATGAGAAGAGAATTCAAGGTTGAAGCTAATGTAGGTAAACCTAGAGTTGCATATCGTGAAACAATTAAGAAATCTGCAGAATGTGAAGGTAAATTTATTAAGCAAACTGGTGGACGTGGACAATATGGACATGTTTGGATTAGATTTGAACCAAATCCTGAAAAAGGTTATGAATTCGTTGATGAAGTAGTAGGTGGAGTAGTTCCTAGAGAATATATTCCAGTAGTAGATAAAGGATTACAAGAAGCTTTAGAAGCTGGTATTCTAGCAGGATATCCTTTAATAGATATAAAAGCTACATTATTTGATGGATCATATCATGATGTTGACTCTAGTGAAGTTGCATATAAAGTAGCTGCAGGATTAGCATTAAAAGAAGCTAAGACTAAGTGTCAAGCAGTATTACTAGAACCAATCATGAAAGTAGAAGTAACAGTTCCAGATGAATATTTTGGAAGTGTTATGGGAGATTTAACATCAAGACGTGGAAAACCTGTTGGTCAAGAATCGAGAGGAAATGCTATTAAACTTGACGCTTTAGTACCATTATCTGAAATGTTTGGATATGCTACTAGTTTAAGAAGTAACACTCAAGGAAGAGGTAACTTTACTATGATAGCTGATCACTATGAAGAAGTACCTAAGAATATAGCAGAAGAAATTATCAAAAAAAGTGGTAATTAGTTAAAAGATGTTGATAAAACAAAAAAAATTATGTAAAATTAAAGAGATTTATAGGAGGAAAAAATGGCTGAAAAACAAAAATTTGATAGATCAAAAGTTCATGTAAACGTTGGAACAATTGGACACGTAGACCATGGAAAAACAACTTTAACAGCAGCAATTACAAAGAGACAAGCTGAAAAATTCGGTGGAGACTTTGTTGATTATGCTAATATAGATAAGGCTCCAGAAGAAAGAGCTAGAGGTATTACAATTAATACTTCACACGTTGAATACCAAACAGATAAAAGACATTATGCTCACGTAGACTGTCCAGGGCATGCTGACTATGTTAAAAATATGATAACTGGTGCAGCACAAATGGATGGGGGAATATTAGTTGTTGCTGCAACTGATGGACCAATGGCACAAACAAGTGAACACTTATTACTTGCTAAACAAGTTGGTGTACCAAGAATAGTAGTATTCATTAACAAATGTGATCAAGTAGATGATCCAGATATGTTAGATTTAGTTGAAGAAGAAATCAGAGATTTACTTAAGAAATATGATTTCGATGGAGATAATACTCCAATAATTAGAGGTTCAGCTCTTAAAGCACTTGAAGGTGATGCTAAATATGTTGAAAGTATCGACAAATTAATGGATGCAGTAGATAGTTGGATACCAGATCCAGTTAGAGATACTGACAAACCATTCTTAATGAGTATTGAAGATGTATTTACAATTACAGGACGTGGAACTGTTGTTACTGGTAGAGTAGAAAGAGGAACTTTAAAAGTAAATGACGAAGTTGAAATCGTAGGTATTAGACCAACTCAAAAAACAGTTGCTACAGGAATTGAAATGTTTAGAAAACAATTAGATAGTGCAGAAGCTGGAGATAATGCTGGGGTTCTTTTAAGAGGAATTTCTCGTGAACAAGTAGAAAGAGGACAAGTTTTAGCTAAACCAGGAACTGTTACTCCACATCACAAGTTCAAAGCACAAGTTTATGTACTTACTAAAGAAGAAGGTGGAAGACATACACCATTCAAAAATGAATATCGTCCACAATTCTACTTTAGAACTACTGATGTTACAGGTGTTATCGAACTTCCAGAAGGAACTGAAATGGTAATGCCAGGTGATAACGTTGAAATGACAGTTGATTTAATTCACCCAATCGCTATCGAAGATGGAACAAAATTCTCTATTCGTGAAGGTGGAAGAACTGTTGGAGCTGGAAACGTTACAAAAATTATCGAATAATAAAATATATAAAAGACCGATTTTTGGTCTTTTTCTTTTTGTAAAAATTTTAAAAAAATGGAAATATAATAGATAATATGGTATTATCTAATAGTGAAGGTAGACCCTTACGTAAAAGGAGAATAAAATGAAAATCAAAAAAATATTGTTAATTCTTCTTATTTTTGTTACAACATTTGGTCTTATATTTAGTATAAGTAAAGTAACTTTTTTATCTAAAAAACAAGATCAAAATGAAGTATCAGAAGAAAATAAGAAAAAAGAAAAACAAAAAGAAAAAGCAGGAGAAGATAATAAAAAAGATAGTACAGCTGATAATAAAACAACTGATAATAAAACAGAAGAAGAAAAACCAAAAAATTCAACTAATCCAACTAATCCTATAACTACTCCAAACGAAAGAAGAGTTTTACCAAAGAAAAATAATAATAAACCTGTAAAACCTATTATTCCAAACATTCCAGAAGTACCAACTCCTGGAGTTACACCAACGCCAACTCCAGATCCAACGCCAAATCCAAAACCAAACCCAGATCCAACACCAACTCCAGATCCAACACCAACTCCAGATCCAACGCCAAATCCAAAACCAAATCCGGATCCAACACCAAACCCAGATCCAAAACCAAATCCAAAACCAGAAGAACCAGTAGAAATACCTGCAGGTCAAGCAGTAAAAACTACTTATGAAAAGAATGGTAAAAAGATAACAACACTTTGGACAAAAGGAATAAAACCACCAAAAATGGATGAATTTACTGAAGAAAAACATAATGATTATTTAATAGTAACAACTCCATATAAGTCTAATAAAGGATGGTATGATACAAATAAATCTGAATCAGGTCATAACGATAGAGTTTTATGTAGTGGAGCAGTAGCAAGTAATATGCTTCATTGGTGGCTTGAACAAAACAAAACATATATTGATAGATATTTAAGTAGTAAGCCAGAAAGAGCTATTTTACCAGGTGAAGCTAGTCCATGGAAAAATTTAAATACTTATTTATCATCATTTAAAAATCAAAGTGATAGTAAAATATTTGAAATGTTCAAATTATATTATGGACATACTAATGGTATATGGGCGGATACTAGTGTAGATTTCTTTATAAATGGATATATAGCATCTCTTACTGGTGCTACTAATAGTCCTGAAAAATTTAATAGAGATAATAGAGGTGGATTCTTTAACGAAGTTTTTGGAACTGATATTCTAACAAATAGATTTTTCTCGGGAGATTATAATGAATTTAGTGATGCAATAAAAAAAGAACTTCAAAAAGGAAATATTATTGGATTAAGCCATAGAACAGGATCTACTAAATCAAACCATATTATAACTGTTTGGGGAGCAGATTTTGATGAAAAAGGTAAAATTATAGGAATATATATTACTGATTCAGATGATTATTCTGAAGCAAATGTAGGTATGAGAAGACTTAATGTGAATAATAAAGATGGAAGACCAGCAATAACTGCAAGTACTAAGAAAAATGTAGGAAGTAATTTAGAATATATTCATACATTATCTCTTGGAACAGATAAATGGGAAAAATTCTTTAAATAAAAAATAATAAAATCTATACTATATCAAGTATAGATTTTTAATTAATTTATTAAGAAAACAGTAAAAGCAAGCTTTTTCTTGACAAAATAAGAGTTTTGTAGTAGAATGACTATACATTTAGAGATAGAATAGTTTAAATAAAAGGGGGGGTTTTATGAATAACTATATTTTTGATTACCAAAATGAAAATGATTTTAGAAAAAGAGAAAGAACACTTAAGAAGTATAATATGCTTGCTTATAAAAAGTTAGTATTTAATATTTATCCAGAACTTAAAAATGGAATTTTCTTAGGGGAAAAAGTATCTGTTCAAAAGAAAGATAATATTGAAACTTATTCAGTTAAATTACCAACAGATGATTTATTTGTAAAAGTTCATGGAGAAATAAAGTTTCATTATACAGTATATAAAGATTCTAAGATTGTACTTTTAACTAATATTACACCTGATACTATTTTAGAAGAAGCACATAAAACTGAACTTGGAACATATAAAGGTGTAATGATATCTAAAAGTAATCCTAAGAAGGATATATTTAAAGTTAATTTACTTAATATGCTTAATAAATAAAAGAAATATTTAATATTTCTTTTATTTTGTTTATAATTAAAATATGAAAAATAAAGGATTTACATTAATAGAATTATTAGCAATTATGGTAGTATTAGGAGTTATTATGGCTTTTGCTATACCTAATACTATAAAAATGTTAGAAAAAAATAAAAGAGATATATTTGTAGCAGATGCTTTGAAATTAATAGCATTAGCAAGAGCAGAAGTTAGTAAAAATGAAGAAATATCATTACCTAAACCTTCTACATATAAAAGAGCTACTATAATTAATTTAAAATATTTAAATACCAATGCACTTATTAATTCTCCATATGGAACACCTTATAATAAAAGAGAATCTTTTGTTGCTATAGTAGAAGAAAATGGAGTGTATAAATATTATGTAACTTTAGTAGCTTGTAATAAAGATAATAAAAATTCTAAAGAAAATTTAAAATGTGCTAAAAATCAAGATATGCATTATATAGAATTTGCTACTAAGGAAATGTTAACAGAAGAAAATTCTGATAAGTTAATAGAAATATCAAAAGATAAAACTGAATATATAACTGATGAACCTACAGAAGAGATGACTTCTGAAATAAATCCAACAGGGGCTATGCTAGTTAAATTAAATAGATTAACTAAAGATTCAAATATATCAAATTTATTAGATGTTTTAAATATTTATGTGAGGTAACAAATGAAAAATAAAGGTTTTACATTAGTAGAAATGATAGCAGTAATAGTTATATTAGGAATATTACTTGGTATAGCGGTACCTACAACTATAAATACAATTAATAATCAAAGGAAAAAGGCTTTTATTGAAGATAGTTTAAGATTTTTAGCAGCTGCAAAATCAAAGATTAACGAAGATAAAAAAATAGAATATCCTAGAGAAAATGAAGCAGTAATAGTTAATTTAAAATATATGAATATAGAAGATTTTGGAACTTCTCCATATGGATCACCATATAATTTAGCATCATCTTTTTTTGTAATGATTCCTTGTAAAAATGCTAGTAATAGATGCTATGAAATATATATAAATTTAGTAGCATGTAAAGGAGGTATAAACAAAAAATGTTCTGAAGGAGCATCACCATATTCTTTAGAATTTGTTAAAGAAGATGATTTAAAAAATAATTCATATACTAAAAATATTAATGTAACTAGTAGTGCATTAGCTTATATTAATTATGATACTAATATTAATAAAAATATTTATGTAAAAAACAAGATATGTGAAAAATTAAAAACATTAACTAAAGATGCAAGATTTCAATATGAATGTAATATAACTGCTTATATTTCTTAGTTGTCATAAATATTAAAAATCTATCAAATAAAAATTAATAAATACCAATAAATATTATATAATATATAATAATGATGAATAAGAAGATAAGTTATATTTTATTGTTGGTATTATTTTTTGTCTTTAGTAATGTAGATGCTAAGGATTATTTAGTTACACCTCATAATTTGCGTTTGAGAAAAGGTAATTCAGTTAAAACTGAGGCACTTATAACAATACCAGCAGGTAGTACAGTAAGTAGACTAGATGAAGTACTTTATCCATCAGATGATACTATTAATTGTTCAAAAGGTTTTATTCATGTAAAATATGGAACATATACTGGTTTTGTATGTATAGATTACGTAAGAGAAATAACTAATACACCAGTACCGGAAACTCCACCAATTATGTCAGAAGCAGATTGGATGAAATATTTTAATGAGCAAAATTTTCCGGAATCATATAAAAGAGATTTATTAGAATTACACAGAAAGCATCCTAATTGGATATTTAAAATGGTAGAAACAGAACATGATTGGAATACTACCTTAGATAATGAAGAAGTACCAGGAAGAAGTTTATATGGTACATGTTATAGAAATAGAGATGGATGGTTATCTACAGCTCAAGGAAATTATGATTGGTTTACAGATACTTTTAAATCTCATGATAGTAATTGTTGGTTTCAAGCTAATAGACAATTAATTTCTCATTATTTAGATCCTAGAAATTATTTTAATGAAGAAGAAATATTTGTATTTGAACATTTGAGATATAATAAAACTGCAAATGATAGAAATGTAATTTATAATTTTTTACCTAATCATTTAAAAAAATATACTGATTATTTTCTAGAAGCAGGTAATATTCATAATGTGTCACCTATATATTTAGCAGCAAAATCTTTAATGGAAGTAGGTTCTAATCCTAATAATCCATCTATTAGTGGTCAAGCAGGAAGTTATGTATATAGAGATGGAGTTAATTATAATTTAAATGGTGCTTATAACTTTTTTAATATAGGAGCTCATCCCGGAAATGATTCAGCTAGAAATGGATTAGTAAGAGCTGTTAAAGAAGGATGGGTAGATGATGCTAGTGGATTTCAAATTATGGGACCTAAAAAATCTATAATAGGTGGAACTAATTTCTTAAAGACTAGATATATAGCTCAAAATCAAGATACTAATTATTTTCAAAAATGGAATGTATCTAAAAATAGATTAATTAAAGAATATTATTATCAATATATGACTGATATATCAGGAGCTAGTGGAATATCTAAAAAAATATATTCTATGTATAAAAATAATAACATTTTAAATCATAATTTTACTTTTTTAATACCAGTGTTTAATAATATGCCATCTACTGCTTCAGGATTACCAGATAAAAGAAATCCTAATAATTGGTTAAAAACATTAAATATTAATAATCAATTAATAACAGGATTTGAATCAGATAAAGTTGAATATAATTTAACATATAACAATATTAAACAAATAAATATTAGTGGTTTACCAGTTAGCTCAAAAGCTAGAGTCGAAGGTCTTGGTACAGTTAATTTAAATAATGGATTAAATGTTATTAATATTAGAGTAATAGCAGAAAATGGAAGTGTTAAAAATTATAAACTAAATATAACAGCAAATATTCAAACTACACCAGTACCAAATCCACCGGTAACACCTCCAGTGACACCACCTGTTAATCCTCCAGTAACAACAGAAAATTTAACTAATTTATTACAAAAATCTAACTATGTATTTAATAGTGCTAATTATATAACAAATATTGGTATTAATAAAAATGTAGAAAGTTTTAAAAGAGAATTCGATTCAAGAATAACTATAACTATTAAAAATAGAGATAATTCTATAAAAAATACTGGTTTTATAGGAACTAATGATATTATTACATTTAGATATAATAATGAAGAGATAAGTTATAGAGCAGTTATTTATGGAGATATAAATGGTGATGGAAGAATTAATACTTTAGACTTGTTGATAGTTCAAAAACAAATATTAAATTTAAGATCTTTATCTACATTTGAGTATATAGCTGCAGATGTATCTAGAGATAGAGTAGTAAATACCCTAGATTTATTAAAAGTACAAAAAGATATATTAGATATAGCTAAAATATATCAAAGATAGGAGAATTAATGAAAAAGAAAATATTATTTATATTATGTATATTATTTTTCGCAGTAAAAGTTAATGCCGCTATATATGTTTCTAACACTAATACTGTAGTAGTAGGAAATACTGTGACATTTAGAGTTACAGTTTCTTCTACAACTCCTCTTGGAAGTGGTAAGTATAATGTTACATATGATGATAGATTACTTAGATATACAGGAGGATCTAAACTTGTAGATACTTTTGTTGCTCAAAATGAAAGTACAAAAAGTGTAACTTTTACATTTAGTTTTGTAACAAGAGATGTTGGTAATGCTAGTTTTAGGTTTAATTTAAATGAGTTTTATTTATTATCAGAAGCACCAGGAGGAACTGGTTCTAAGACATCTACTGTAAATATAGTAAAACCTAAATATTATAGTTCTAATAATTATTTAAAAAATTTAAAAGTAGCAGATTATGATATTAATTTTAATAAAGATAAACTTACATATGATATTACATTAAAAGAAACTAGAACTTCTATAGTTATAGGAGCAGATAAAATGGAAGCTACTCAAACTATAACTGGTATAGGAGAAGTACCATTAGAAGAAGGAATGAATAAAAAGACTATTGAAGTTAGAGCAGAAAATGGCAGTGTGAGAACTTATACTTTAAATATATTTGTTCCAGAAAAAGCCCCAATAAAAATAAAGATAAAAGATGAAGAATATTCTATAGTTAAAAGAAAGATACCAGATTTAGCAGGTTATACAAAAGATAAACTTAAAATAAATGATGAAGAAGTAGAAGTTTTAAAGAATGATAAATATACTATTCTTTATGTAAAAGATTCTAAAGGTAATGTATCTAAAGTATTAAAAGAAAAAGATAATTATAAAAAGATATTAGAATTTAATAATACTTTGTATGCAATATCAAAAGATAAAGAAAAGAAAGGTAATTATGAATATTTTAAAGCATTAAATTTAACTACTTCAAAAGAAAATAATTATAGATATGAAATAACTGAAAAAACTTTACAAATAGAAGAAGTAAAAAAAGAAGTAAAGAAAATTAGTGTAGATAAAATAGTAATAATTGTATTAAGTAGTATATTAATAC
>CAJPPJ010000004.1 GCA_905372515.1 uncultured Eubacteriales bacterium | reverse complement strand
AACTAAAAGAGTAGGTGAATAAATGAAAAAAATATTAATAATTTTAATAATTACAATCTTAGTTATATTTACTTTTATGTTTTTTAGTAAAAAGAAAAAAGAAGATGGATATTTAAAAATAGAAAATATAAATAAAATAGTTTTAGATAATTTATCAAAAATAAAAGTTATTGAAAGTAAAAAAGCTACTAAAATACCTGTTTTAAATTATCATTTCTTTTATAATCCAGATTTAAGTGAAAAATGTCGAGAAACAATATGTTTAGATGCGAAAAAATTAGAAGAACATATTAAATACTTGAAAGAAAATAATTATAAAATATTAACTATTACTGAATATGTTGATTGGATATATAAAAAAATAGAATTACCTGAAAAAAGTGTTCTTATTACAATAGATGATGGTGCTATGGGAACTAGCTTTATAAATGGAAATAAATTAATACCACTTTTAGAAAAATATAAAGTAAATGCTACTTTATTCTTAATTACTGCTTGGTGGGATACTAAAAATTATAAATCTGATTATTTACAAATAGAATCTCATGGTTTTAATATACATAAACGTGTAAAGTGTGATAATAAAAATAAACCTATTGCATTATGTATGAGTGATCAAGAATTAAAAGATGATTTATTAAAATCTATTTCTATTTTAAAAAGCTCTAATGCTTTTTGTTATCCTTTTTATGTAAGCGATTTAAGGTATCAAAGAATAGTTAAAGAAGTAGGATTTAAAGTAGGATTTGTAGGAGGATATAAAAAGAGTACTAGAGAAGATAACAAATATAGATTACCTAGATATCCTATACAATATAATATTACGATGAAAGAATTTATAGAAATGTTAAATTAAATTTAGATTTATAGTATAATTTAATAAAGAGAGGATTGTTTTATGAAAAAGAAAATATCAATAGTATTAATTAGTGTATTTATATTTTTATCACTTATTGCTGTTATTTATTTATTAGTATTTAAAGAAAAGAAGAATACTTATAAACCTAAAGTTAGAATAGTAGAATATGATAGATCTGATCATGTTGGTGCACCAAATGAAGAAACTGTATTAAAAGAATATAATTTAAGTAAAGAACAAGCTATTCAAATAGTTAAATCTAGATATAATGGTGGTAGTTATAAATTTACTGCGAAAGTTAACTATGAAAGTCATTATATAATAAAAGTTACACATCCTGATTTAGATGAAGTTACATATTGGGATATTGATCCAAGTAGTAGGGAAGCTAGACTATTAAATAATAATGAAAAATAAAATAGTTTTAATGTCTGATAATCTTGCTAATAAAATAGCAGCAGGAGAAGTAATTGATAAATGTGTAAACATAGTAAAAGAATTAGTTGAAAATTCAATAGATGCTGATAGTAAAAAAATTATCATTAATCTTTTATCAGGGGGACTAAAAAAAATAGAAGTAATAGACGATGGTGTTGGGATGACAAGAGATGATGCATTAATGTCTTTAAAACGTCATGCCACTTCTAAATTGTTAAATGAAAACGATTTATTTAACATAGTTACCTTAGGTTTTAGAGGAGAAGCCATACCATCTATTGCTTCTGTTTCTGATATGAAAATTTATACTAGTAATGGTGAAAACTCTACATATTTACATGTTAGAGGAGGAGAATTATTAGAAGAAAAATCAACTGATTTAAAAAAAGGAACTAGAATAGAAGTAACAGATTTATTTTTCAATACACCAGTTAGATTTAAATATTTAAAAAATATTCATAATGAATTAGCAAGTATAGTTTTATATGTAAATAAACTTGCTTTAGCAAATCCTCATATTAAGTTTATATTAACTAATGATGAAAAAGAACTTTTAAATACTAGAGGTAATAAAGATATAAAAGAAGTAATAGCTAAAGTATATGGATTGGATGTTGCTAAAAAAGTAATAAATATAAAAGATAATAATTTAGATTATGATATAGAAGGTTATTATGGATATCCAGAACTTCAAAAAAGAACAAATTCATCTATTACTACTATAATAAATGGAAGAGTTATTAAAAATTATGAAATAAATAAAACTATTATAGATTTTTATCATGATTATATGCCACCAGAAAAATATCCATATGTAGTTTTATATATAAATGTAGATCCTAGTTTAATAGATGTTAATATTCATCCAACAAAATCAGATATTAAATTTTCTAAAATGGCTACTTTAACTTTGTTAATAGAAGATTCATTAAAAGAAGCATTTAAAAAAGAAAGTTTAATACCAAGTATAACAAATGATAAATTTAATTTAGATTTTTATGAAGGTAGTAAATTAGATTTTGTAGAAAATACTTCTATGGACTTAACTGAAACTTATTTAGATTTAAAACAATATGAGGAAGTAGAAATAGATACAAATCAAAAATTTAGAGTTATAGGTATATTTAGAAAAACTTATATTATTTTAGAAAATAGTGATGGGTTATATTTAGTAGATCAACATGCGGCAGCAGAAAAAATAAATTTTGAAAAAGTATTAAAATACATGTTAGAAGAAACTAAATCAAAAATAGATTTATTAGTACCTATACATTTAGAATTAGAAAAAAATGATTTATTATTATTTGATTCTAAAAAATATGAAGATTTAGGTTTTAACATAGAAATATTTGGTGATAATGATTTGATTATTAGAAGTATTCCAAGTTATTTAAAAGAAGAAAATTTACAAGAAGATTTAAAAGAAATAATATTAGATATATTACATAATAAAAAATTTGATAAGAAGAGTTTTTACTATGATATAGCAGCAACTACAGCATGTAAAATGAGTTTAAAAGCTCATGATTATTTAACAACTGAAGGAGCATATGATTTAATTGATAGATTATTTAAATGTAATAATCCTTATAATTGTCCTCATGGAAGACCTACAGTTATAAAGTTTACAATATATGAAATAGAAAGAATGTTTAAAAGGATAATGAATTAGAAAGGTAAAAAATGAAAGTATTAGAAGTAAAAAATATAGATAAATTCTTTGGTAAAAAACAAATATTAAAAGATATTAGTTTTGATATAGAAGAAGGAGAAATTTTAGGTTTTGTAGGACCTAATGGAAGTGGAAAGACAACAACAATTAAAATAATTTTAGGGCTTCAACAAGCAAGTCGTGGAGAAGTTTTTATAAATGGTAATAATATTAAAGATAATTATGAAAATGCTATAAGAAAAGTAGGAGCTATAGTAGAGTCTCCAGATATGTATATGTATTTGTCTGGATTAGAAAATTTGAAGTTAGTAGCAAATTATTATAATATTTCTCATAATGAAATAGAAAGAGTAGTGGAATTTGTTGGATTAAAAGATAGGATAAAAGATAAAGTATCTAAATATTCTTTAGGTATGAGACAAAGACTTGGAATAGCTCAAGCTATACTTAATAAACCTAATTTATTAATAGTAGATGAACCTACTAATGGATTAGATCCAAGTGGAATAATTGAATTTAGAAATATGCTAAAAGAACTTGCTAAAAAAGAAAAAATGTCTATCTTTATTTCTTCACATAATTTAGCAGAAATAGAAAATATTTGTGATAAAGTTTTACTATTAAAAGAAGGTAAAATAGTTAGTTCTGATGTATTAAAAGAAGTAGAAAATAATGATAAATATAAATTAGAATTGAGTTCTACTCTTAAACTTAAAAAAGAAGCAAAAGTAGAAATAATAGATGATAATTATATATACTATTTAGGAAATAAAGAAGATATAGCTAAATTTATTGAAACTTTAGTTAATAAAAAGATAAAAATATATTCAGTTATTAAATGTAAAGAAAGTTTAGAAGATATATTTATTAAGAAAACAGGAGGTAAATAAAAATGTTAAATTTAATAAAAAATGAATTAATCAATTTATGTCATGATTATACTTGTTATTTTACTTTCTATCTTAACTATGTATATATCTAAAAAGCAGAATCAATCAAAAAATAATTATAATAAAAATAGTTTAATTGAAATAGAAAATGTTAAAAATTCATCTAAAACAAAAGAAGATAAAACATATTTAACTTCATTAGTAAGAGATTATGTCATTGATGATATATTTAAAGATAAAACAATAAAAAATGAATTAAAAAATTACTATAAAAATGAATTGTTAAAAAGTAAATTTAACTATTATTCTATGAAAATAACAGAAGAATATTTAAGTAAAAACATAGAATTAAATAAGACATATTTTTATAATGAACTAAAAAATTATATTTTAAATATTAATAAAGAAGAAATAAAAACTCTTATAAAGAAAGATAAAGAAGAATATAAAAATAATCAATTAAATGAAGCAGTTAATTTATTAACATTTTATGAAAATAATAATGTAGATTTTTCTAATGAAAGATTGGTGGAAAAATATAATTTATTATATTCATATAATCAAGATATTTCTCAAATAAAATTAAGTGTTAAAGAAATAGAAAAAAATATTGATAATGTAGGAAAAGAAAATAAGAATACTCAAACATATAAAAATTTAAGTGAAAAATTAAAAGAACAAAATTTAAATTTAAAAAGAGTTAGTTTAAATGCTCAAGTAATAGAAAAAGAAATAAAAAATAAAGTATTTTCAAGTGATGATAATTTATTAGTATCAAATGCAAATAATGCTAAAACTTTAACACTATTTTTCTTACTTATTGGTATGATTGCAATTGGAGCATCTATTGTAAGTGAAGAATATTCAAAATCTACAATTAAATTATTACTTATAAGACCATATAGTAGATCAAAAATATTATTAGCAAAATATATAACAACTTTAATATCTATGTTAATACTTCTTATAATAATGTTTGTAGTTTCTTTGATACTTAATGTTATTTATAATGGTGGAAACATTTTTGATACTTTAATTTATGGAAATTTATTAACCAATAAAGTAGTTACTACATCAGTATTAATGTATTATATAAAATTAATGATTAGTTTTATTCCAATGATTTTAATGTATACAACATTAGCATTTTCAATATCAGTGTTAACTATGTCATCTTCAATTGCTAATATGCTAAGTTTTGGTATGTTCTTTATTTCACAAATTTTAGAAGGTTTAGCAATACTCTTTAATTTCTCTTTAATCAAATATTCATTTACTGTTGTATCTGATTATACATCTTATGTATCAATGATATCTTATGGTAACAGTATGTTTAATGTAGCAAATAAATTTAATTTAACTTTGTTAGAACAAAATATTACATATATACTTTACATGATATTATTTTTAACATTAGCATTTGTGGTATTTAAGAAAAGAGATATTAAAAATATTTAATGATAGTTGTTATAGCAGGACCAACTGGTGTTGGTAAATCAAAAATAGCAATAGAACTTGCCAAAAAGCTCGACGCTGAAATTATTAGTGCCGATGCTTTTCAAATTTATAAATACATGAATATAGGTACTGCGAAAGTAAGAGAAGATGAGACAGAGAATATAAAACATCATATGATAGATGTTTATGATGTAGATTCAAATATAGATGTAAAAAAGTATCAAGAAGATGCAAGGAAAATATTAAATAGTTTGCTTTTAAAAAATAAAAATATAATTATATGTGGTGGAACTGGTCTTTATATTAAAGCTCTTTTATATGATTATAAATTTCAAGAAGAAACTTTGAATAATAAATATGATAATATGTCTTTAGAAGAATTACAAAAACTTTTACCTAAAGACTCTTTAGTGGATAAAAATAACAAAAGAAGAGTAGTTAGATTTTTAGAAAAACTAGATAATGGTATAAAACCCGAAAAAAGCAATAAATTATATGACTTTTATATGATAGGACTTACAAAAGAAAGAGAAGAAATATATAATAAAATAAATTTAAGAGTAGATGAAATGATAAAAGAAGGTCTTATTGATGAAGTTAAAAATTTATATTCAAAATATAAAAATGCTAGAAGTATTAATTCAGCAATAGGATATAAAGAGGTTATTTTATATTTAAATAATGAAATATCATTAGAAGAAGCAATAGAAAAAATAAAATTAAATACTAGAAGATATGCTAAGAGACAATATACATTTTTTAATAACCAATTTGATATTACTTGGATAAAAAAAGATGATAAAACATTAGAAAATATACTAGAATTACTTAAAATGTGATAATATTAATACAGTTAGGAGTATTTGTTATGAATTACTTTACATTACCTAATATACTTATTTTATTTGCAGTAGTATTTATACTATTTTTATTAACAGAAGTAAAAAATTATAAATCTAAAAACAAAGAAGATGAAAAAGAAGATTTAGAAGAAAAATTTAGTAATACTCTTCCAAATAGTAAAAAGATAGAAATAAAAGAAATAAAATATGAAGAAGTAGATAAAGAAAAAGAGAAAAGAAAAGCTCAAGAAGAACTTATGAACTTGAGACTTAAAATGATGGAAGAAAAAGCTTCTCAAGAAAAAGAAAACGTTATAACAAAAAAAGAAACTTCAACTAGTAAAGATATTTCACCAAATATTATACCTTTAAGAGAAGAAGATCTTAAAAAAGAAGAAGTAATAAAACCAAAAGAAGAAGTAATAGAAAAAAAATATAAAACTATAGAAGAGAAAGATGAAGAGAGATTAGAGCAAGAAGAAATGGATGCTATAATTTCTATAAATGAGTTAGAAACTAAAGGACAAAAAATGTATGATTCTTTAGAAAAAGAACAACTTGATGAAGAAGAAATACCTATATCTATAGAAGAACTTTATGAAACTATGGAGCTTCCAACAGTAAATGTTAAAAAGTTTGAAAAAATAGAAGAAGAAAAAGAAAAGAAACAAGTAGAAGAAAAAGCTTTGTATGATTTAACAGAAACTAAAGAATATCCATTAGTTGAAATAGAAAAAGAAGATGTTATAACAAAAGAACAAGAAAAAAATAAAGAAATTTTAGATGAAGAACTAAAGAAAACTGACGAATTTTTAAGTTTTTTGAAAGAATTGAAAAAAAATCTAGAATGATTTATTGACAAGCATATTAAAATAGTTTATATTTTAATATGTTATTGACTTGATAGCTCAATTGGATAGAGCAACGCCCTTCTAAGGCGTCGGTTGTGGGTTCGACTCCCGCTCGGGTCACCATTTAGAAATTAAACTACTTATAATTTAAGTAGTTTTTTTGTTCCTTTAGTAGATAGCATAATTTATATATGATAAAATTAAGTAGGAGAGTTAATATGCAGAAACAAGCTAAGATATCAATTATAATACCTGTATATAATACTAGTAAATACTTAAAAAAATGTTTAGATTCAGTTATTAATCAAACTTATAAAAATTACAATGTAATTATAGTAAACGATGGATCTACAGATAATTCACTAGATATAATAAAAGAATATATGAAAAAAAGTTCTAATATTATTTTAATAAATCAAAAGAATATGGGACTTAGTATGGCAAGAAATAATGCAGTTAAAAAAGTAGAAAGTGATTATTTTTTATTCTTAGATAGTGATGATTATTTAGATATTAATGCATTAAAAATATTAAATGAAAATTTAGATAATGAAGATTTATTAAGATATCAATTAAGAGATGTTAAAGAAGATTCTTATATAGATAGAGAATATATAACTTTTAAAAATTTAAGTGGAAAAGATTCTATAAGAAAATTAATAGATTCTTATTATACAGAACCAGCATGTAGTTATTTATATAAAACTAAGTTTTATAAAGAAAATAATTTTCAATTTCAAGAAAAAATGTATCATGAAGATTATGGCCTTATACCATATGTAATAATAAAATCAGATAAAGTAAGTGCTATAGGAGATAAAATTTATTTTTATCTTCAAAGAGAAGGATCTATAACTAAAAATAAAAATATTATTTTAAAAAGGTACCAAGATGTAAAAAAACAATATGATATTTTATTAGAAAAGTTAAATAAAGAAGATTTTGAAAATAAAAAATATTTAATAAGTTATTTAACAAATGCCTTATTTTATAAATTAGTTTTATTAGATGATGATAATTATAAAAAAGAAATAAAAATCTTAAGAAAAGAAGATATATTTTCTAATCTTTTAAATGATACATTAAAGAGAAAAATCAAAAATATAATATTAAAAATTAATCCTAGATTAATTATAAAAATATAAGTTAAGGAGAGAAAATGAGAAAAGTACTTAATTGGGATGAATATTTTATGTCTTTAGCACATTTATCAGCTGTTAGAAGTAAAGATCCTTCAACTCAAGTTGGAGCTGTTATAGTTGATTCTAATAATAGAGTAGTAGGTCTTGGCTATAATGGATTTCCAAGAGGATGTGATGATAATAAATTTCCTTGGAAAAGAGAAGGTGAGTATTTAGATACTAAATATGCTTATGTAGTTCATGCAGAGCTTAATGCAATATTAAATGCAAATAAATTAATAGAAAATTGTAGGTTATATGTATCTTTATTTCCATGTAATGAATGTTCAAAAGCAATAATTCAATCTGGTATTAAAGAAATAATATATGAGTCTGATAAATATAAAGATTTAGATCAATTTAAAGCATCGAAAAAAATGTTAGAAGCAGCAGGTGTTAAATTAAGACAGTTAGATTATGAAATAGATTTAAATATTAAAATAAATAAAAAGAATTAAGATTTTCTTAATTCTTTTTTACATATTACCTAATTGTTTTTTTATAAAATCTGGCATAAGAGATTGAGGTTTAATATCTTGATTAGGATTAAATTCAAAACCATTTAATCTATTAATTCTTTCTTGATCTTGCATATATTTATCATAATTTTCTTTAACAAATTCAAAAATAATAGGTTCATTTAGTATATCTTTTTCTTGAAATTCTTTTATTTTTTGATCTACATCTTCTTTTTTTACTATATCTTCATTAGAAATGTTTACATTATTTTTATTTGGATTTATTTCTTCTTTTAATAAATTTATTTTATTTAATGCTTCATTAACATTATTGTTAGTTAGTAAGTTTTCTATTTCAGTTAATTTATCATACATATTAAACACCTAACACTTTCTTTAAAATATTTGAAAAATGTAAAACAACTTGATTGTATTCAAATTTACTCTTTATAGTTTGAATAAGTTGTCTATTAAAATTATCTTTTATAATTCTAACAAAAAAAATTTTAGGATTTAAAGTTTCTTCTAATTCTTGAACTACTAAATATTCACGATCTGCTATTTTTAATAAATCTAATACTTTTACTGACTTATTATTAAGTTCACTTATTTGTATAGTCATTTCCTTCATATTCTCTCCTATATTAACATTATATAAAAAAGATGGAAAAATAACAATATTTATAATAAAATATTAAACGAAATGGAGAAGTTATGGATAAAGTATTTCTTATAAAATATGGAGAATTGTCTTTAAAGAAAGCTAATAAAAAAGCTTTTATTAAACAACTTATAAATAATATTAAAAATAAACTAAATGATATAGATTATGATATAAAATATAATTATTCTAGGATTTTCATTGAATGTAATGATCAAGATGTAAAAAAAGTAGAAGATGTTTTAAATAAGACTTTTGGAATATATTCCTATTCTTTAGTTTATAAGTGTAATAAAGATTTAGATGAAATCATATCCACATTAGTTAATAATTTACCAAATATTAAGACATTTAAGTTTGAAACTAGAAGAAGTGACAAAAGTTTTTATTTAAATAGTATGGAAATTTCTAAAGAATTAGGATCTAAGTTATTAGCAAAAACTAAATTAAAAGTAGATGTTAACAATCCTGATAAGATTTTTTTTGTTGAAATAAGAGAAGATTATGCATATTTATATTTTGATAATAAAAAGGCTTTAGGAGGATATCCAGTAGGAGTACAAAATAAAGCATTAGTTATGTTAAGTGGCGGAATAGATTCACCAATTGCAAGTTTTTTAACATTAAAAAAAGGTATAGCTATCGATTTAGTATATTTTGAATCTCTTCCTCATACTTCACTAGCTGCAAGACAAAAAGTTATTGATTTAGCTAATAAAATTAGTGAATATGGTTTTAATATTAAACTTTTTATAGTTAATTTTACTAATATTCAAGAAATAATTTATAAAAATGCTCCAGCTGATTATGGTGTAACTCTTATGAGAAGATCAATGTATAGGATATCAGAAAAAATAGCTAATATTTATAAACATTTAATTTTAGTTAATGGTGAATCTATCGGTCAAGTTGCAAGTCAAACTTTAACCAGTATGAGAACTATCGAAAGTGTTATTAATATACCTGTTGTCAGACCACTTGCATGTTTTGATAAAGAGGAAATAATAAAAATATCAAAAGATATTGATACATACGATATAAGTATAAGACCATATGAAGATTGTTGTACTCTTTTTGTACCAACTCATCCAGTTATAAATCCTAATGTTAGAAAGTGTGAAGAAATAGAAGCTAAATTTGATTATCAAGCTTTAGAAAAGATAGCAGTAGATAATTTATTAATTATTAATATTCCAAAAAAAGAAGATTATAAAGATTTATTATAAATTGTGGTAGAATATAATTAATTGAGGTGATTATGGATAAATATAAATTAATAGATGAAGAAATAAAAAAATATAATAATATAGTAATTGCTAGACATGTAAGACCAGATTTAGATGCTTTAGGTAGTCAGTTAGCTCTAAAGTATTCTTTAAGTTTAAAATATCCAGATAAGAACATTTTAGCAGTAGGAGCTACTTCTTCAGTTTTTAATTTTTTGCCAAAATTAGATAAAGAAAAAATTGATGATAACACTTTGTTAATAGTATTAGATAATCCTAATTTTTCTAGAATAGATGTAGCGGATTATAGTAAATATACAAAAATTATAAAAATAGATCACCATCCATTAATTGATACATTTTCTGATGTAGAACTTATAGAAACTAATAAATCTAGTACTTGTGAAGTATTATATGATTTATTTAAAGCCTTAGATTATCCATTTGACTCTGAAATAGCAAGTTATTTAATATATGGAATGATTACTGATACAGGAAGATTTTTATTTTCACTCGGAGAAAATTTACTTGTTAAAGCAAATGATTTGATTACTACTTACGATTTAGATATGAAAAAGATTTATCAAAATATTTATTTAAGAAGTTTAAAAGATGTTAAATTTGAAGGATATATTATAAATAACTTTAATATAACTAAAAATAATATGGCTTCTATTATTATTGAAGAAGATAAACTTAATCTATATGATGTTGATCAAGCAGTAAGTGGAAATGTAATAAATAATTTTACTAATATAAAAGAACTTTTAGTTTGGTCTATAGCTACTTATGATAAAAATAAAAAAACATATAAAATTAGTGTTAGAAGTAGAGGACCTATAGTAAATAAAGTGTGTGAGATGTTTAATGGTGGAGGACATCCTTTAGCATCTGGTGCAGTAATAGAAGAAAAGGAAGAAATAGAAAAATTATTTAATTTATTAGATAAAGAATGTGAAAGGTATAAATATGAAAATAACTAGTGTAAAATTAGATACTATAGCAGTAAGAGAAAGTCAGTATCCTGATAGTAGTAAAGATGAATTTTTACTGGTAGGAAGAAGTAATGTAGGTAAGAGTAGCTTTATTAATACTTTGATAAATAGAAAAGATTTAGCTAGAACTTCAGAAAAACCTGGTAAAACTAGAACAATTAATTTTTATTTAATAAATGATGCTTTTTATTTAGTAGATGTTCCTGGATATGGATATGCTCAAACTAGTATGGAACAACGAAAAAAATTTGGTTTAATGATCGAAGAATATATAATGAAGAGACAAAATTTAAAGAGAGTTTTTTTACTTATAGATTTTAGAATTAAACCAACTGAAAATGATTTATTAATGTATAACTTTTTAAAACATTATAAAATACCTACAACTATAGTATTTACTAAAGCTGATAAGATAGGATCTACTAAAAGAAATCAACAATTACAAATGTTAAAGAAAGCTTTTGATATAGTTGTTGGTGATAATATAGTATTATTTTCTTCAGTATCTAAAGTTGGTAAAGAAGAAATTTTAAATTATATTGAAAGATTAATGGAGAGAGAAAATGACTAATACAGTAGCACTTATTGGAAGACCAAATGTAGGTAAAAGTACAATATTTAATGCACTTATTAAAAAAAGAAAATCTATAGTATTAGATACTCCTGGAGTTACAAGAGATAGAATTTATGAAGATGCTTATTTCAAGGACTATAAGTTTAAACTTATAGATACAGGTGGAATAGATTCTGAAGAATTAACTTTTAATGAAGAAATCAAAATTCAAGCAACTATTGCAATAGATGAAGCAGATGTAATAGTGTTTGTAGTAGATGGTAAAGAAGGATTAACAAGTGATGACTTATATATTAGAAATTTACTTAGAAATACTAAAAAGCCTATTATAGTAGCAATAAATAAAGTTGATTCCAAAGATTTTAAAGAACACAAGTATGACTTTTATGAATTGGGATTTGATAATTATGTCGAAGTATCTAGTGAATCTAATATGGGTATGTATGAATTATGTGAAAATATCACTAGTCATTTAGTTATTAGAGAAGAAGAAAAAAATGATTTATTAAAAATATCTATAGTAGGAAGACCAAATGTAGGTAAAAGTTCTTTAGTAAATTCTCTTCTTAATGAAGATAGACTTATAGTTTCTTCTATAGCTGGTACTACTAGAGATTCTGTTGATACTATACTTAAATATCATAATGAAGAATATTGTCTTATAGATACAGCTGGACTTAGAAAAAAAGGTAAAGTATATGAAAATATAGAAAAATATTCATATATGAGAAGTATTAAGAGTATAGAAGATTCAGATATTTCTTTACTTGTAATAAATGCTGAAGAAGGTGTAATAGAACACGATAAACATATAGCTGGATATATACTAGAAAAAGGAAAAGGTATAATATTAGTAGTAAATAAATGGGATTTAAGTGAAGAGAAAAAAGAAGATTATATTAAAATGTTAAGAAATGAATTTCAATTTATTCCTTATGCTCCTATTATATTTACATCTAATGTTACTAAAAAAGGAATAGGTAATATATTACCTATGATATCTAAAGTAAAAGAATCTATTACTAAAGAAGTTAAAACTAGTGTAATAAATGACTTAATTATGGAAGCATATCAAATGAAATTACCTCCAACTTATAAGATGAAGAGATTAAAAATATTCTTTGTATCACAAATTGGAAGCAAACCACCTAAATTTTTATTTAGAGTAAATGATGATAATTTAATTCATTTTGCATATAAAAGATATTTAGAAAATAGAATTAGAGAAAATATTGATTTTACAGGTACGCCAATTGTACTTGAATTTAAAGGTAAGAAGGAGGAAAAATAATGGATGTAAAGCTTTGGATAGTAATCCTTGTATTAGCCATAATTATTGAGTTAATTAGTTATGGTTTGATAAGTATATGGTTTATACCATCTATAATTTTAACGATAATTTTGAAGGCCTTTGGACTTAATAATATTTATATAGAAATAATGATAGTTTTATCATTATCAACTGTTCTTTTAATATTTACTAGACCTTTAGTAGTGAAATTTTTAAAACCTCAAAATATTAAAACAAATTTTGATAGAATTTTAGATATGAAAGGTAAAATAATAAAAAAAGTTAATCTAAATGACTTTGGAATTGTTAAAGTAGATGGTAAAGAATGGAGATGTTATTCATCTAAAGAAATAGAAGTTGGTAAAATAGTTAAAATAATAAAAATTGATTCCAATAAATTAGAAGTAGAGGAGGTGTAATTTTATGGAAGCAGGAATAATTATAGTAGTTATTATATTACTTGGAGTAGTTGTATCATCAATAAAGATAGTACCACAAGCACAAGCTTTTGTTGTTGAAAGACTAGGAAGTTATAATCAAACATGGAACAATGGTTTACATTTTTTAATACCATTTGTAGATAGAATAGCTAAAAGAGTTAATTTAAAAGAAATAGTTAAAGATTTTGAACCACAACCAGTTATAACTAAAGATAATGTAACTATGCATATAGATACAGTTGTATATTTTCAAATAACAGATGCAAAACTTTATACATATGGAGTTGATAATCCATTAAATGCTATTGAAATGTTAACTGCAACAACACTTAGAAATTTAATTGGAGATTTAGAGTTAGATGAAACTTTAACTTCAAGAGATATTATTAATTCTAAGATGAAAATAATTTTAGATGAAGCAACTGATCCATGGGGAATAAAAGTTAATAGAGTAGAAGTTAAAAATATAATTCCACCTAGAGATATTCAAGAAGCAATGGAAAAACAAATGAGAGCTGAAAGAGAAAGAAGAGAACAAATCTTGAAAGCTGAAGGAGAAAAGAAATCAAGTATTCTTATTGCTGAAGGGGAAAAAGAAAGTGCTATTTTAAGAGCTGAAGCTATAAAACAACAAAAAATTAAAGAAGCTGAAGGAGAAGCAGAAGCATTAATAAAAATAAAAGAAGCAGAAGCAGAAGGAATAAAAATTTTAAACTCTGCTAAAGCTGATAAAACAGTATTAACTTTAAAAAGTTTAGAAGCTGTTTCATCTCTTGCAAATGGAACTGCTACAAAAATAATAGTTCCATCTAATTTACAAAATATTGCAACTATTGGAACAACTATAAAAGAAATGTTAAAAGATAAAGAATAATATATTATTATTCTTTTTTTAATAATTAATTTTTTATTTACTTACATTATGTTATAATGCTAAAGAGGATATAAATATGTTGGAACAGTTAAAAAGTAACAATGTAGTTTTAGTAGGATTAAAAAAAGTTTTATTATTTCCGTTTAGTGTAATTAAGTATTCTACTGAAGGTATTAGTTTTATTAAAAGAAAAATAAAAAAACAAGGCTTTGATTTTTCATCAGTAGATAAAATAGATGGAGAAGAACTTAATCAAGAATTAGCTAAAGTTAAAAAACAAAGTGCAGAATTTAAAAATAAGATAACTTTAAAAGAAGAAAAAAATAAAAATTATTCATTTAATTATATTGTAAAAAATGAATTTGGTGAAACTATAAAGGGAAGTTTTGAAGGACCTAGCTTAGAAGCAGTAAAAGTATTTTTAGAAGGGGAATACGAAGATGTTTTATCTATTAAACCTAGAGAAAAATGGGATATAGATATTAACATAGGTGGTAAATTTAAAGCTGATACTTTAGCATTCTTTTTAACTCAACTTGCAACTTATTTAAGAGCTGGTATTACTTTAGTAGATGGTATTAGAATTATGGTTAAACAAACAACAAAACCATATGAAAAGAAAGTATATTCTAAAATAGTTTATTCTTTAGTAGGAGGTGATACTTTCTCTAAAGCTTTAAGTTTGCAAAACAAAGTATTTCCAGAATTTTTAATATCGATGGTTAAAACATCAGAACTTACTGGAGACTTACCATCTGTATTAGATGAAATGGCAGAATATTATACAAAAATAGATAAAAACAAGCGTTCTTTAAGAGCTGCTTTGTCTTATCCTTTAATTATTTTTATGGTAGCAATTGGAGCAGTTGTTTTCCTTCTTACAGAAGTAGTTCCTAAATTTCAAGATATGTTTAGTAGTGTTAATGGAAAATTACCAGGTATTACAATATTTGTATTACAAATGTCTAGTTTAATTCAAAAGTATGGTATATTTATACTTGGTGGCTTAATATTATTTATATCTATGTTTATATGGTTTTATAAAAATAATAGAGTGTTTAAGAAAAAGGTTCAGACTGTATTTATGAAATTTCCAGTCTTTGGAGAACTTATTATATGTAATGAAGTTTCGAATTTAACGAGAACTTTTGCTACATTACTTAATCATGGTGTTTTTATTACTGATAGTATGGAAATATTATCAGCTATAACTACTAATGAAGTTTATAAGTCTATAATATATAGAACATTAATTGGGTTATCAAAAGGTGCCAAAATAAGTGATACGTTTAAAGGAGAATGGGCTTTTCCAATAGTTGCTTACGAAATGCTTGCAACTGGAGAAGCAACAGGACAATTACCAGAAATGATGACTAAGGTTTCAACTCACTTTGCTGATATTCATGAAGCTAAAACATCATCACTTAAATCACTTATGGAACCATTTATAATTTTATTTTTAGCAACTATTATTGGTTTTATATTACTTGCAGTAATAGTACCGATGTTTAGTTTGTATAATCAAATTTAAGGTGTTTAAAATGGTAATAATATTTTTTGTAATGGGTCTTATATTTGGATCGTTTTATAATGTTGTAGCATATAGACTTTCTAATAATATGAGTTTAGTAAAACCCAAAAGATCGATATGTCCTAAATGTAAGAAAGAATTGGGTATTTTGGAATTAATACCTATTTTTTCGTATATCTTTTTAAAAGGTAAATGCAAAAAATGTCATGAAAAAATCAGTTTATTCTATCCTTTTATAGAATTTTTAACAGCTTTTACTTTTGCATTATCATATCACTTATGTGGTTTTAGTTTAGATTTACTAATTATGCTTATTATGTTTAGTTATTTTTCTATAGTTATATATAGTGATTTTAAATATATGATAATTCCTGATGAAGTAACTTTTATAGTTATAATTTTAACTGTAATATTAATATTAATTAAAGCTTTATATTGGAATGTTATAGTAGCTTTTATTACAATAATTTCTACATATGTATTTGCTAAAATAATAAGCATAATTTTAAAAAAAGATGCGATGGGTGGAGGAGATATAAAACTGATGTTTTTTGTTGGTTTACTTCTTAATTACAATGCAATATTAGCATTTTTTATATCTTCATTTTTAGCTTTTCCAGCTGCATTTTATGTAACTGTTAAAAATAAAAATTCAAAGATTCCTTTCGGACCTTTTTTATTGCTTGCAACTATACTAATATATATATTTAAATTAGATTTAATTACTATACTTAGTTGGTTATAAAACTTTAGTTTGCTTGTAAAGTTATAAAAATTAATATAGAATATTTAAATGAGGTGAAAAAATGGCAAAAAAGGATGAAATAACAAAGAAAATATTAATTACAGTAAAAGATGAAAAATGGCAAAAAGCTATTGATAAAGCATGTGAAAAAAATATCAAAAAGGCAGAAGTAAAAGGTTTTAGAAAAGGTAAAGTACCAAAAGATGTATTTATTAAAAAATATGGTATTGAATCTTTATATAATGATGCTTTAGATAGTGTAATAGATGAAGCATATAAAGAAGCATTTGAAAAAGTAGATAGTGAAAAAATAGCAGCAAGACCTAGTGTAGATGTTAAAGCTATCGATAAAGATCATGTTGATTTAGAATTTAATTTCTTGTATAAGCCAGAGGTAAAAATAAAAAAATATAAAGGTTTTAAAATAAAGAAAGAAAAAACAGAAGTTACTAAAGAAGAAGTTGAACATGAAATATCTCATATTTTAGATAGATATTCTGAATTAGTTATAAAAGAAGGTAAAGTTAAAAATCATGATTTTGTAATTATTGACTTTAAAGGAATGAAAGATAAGGTAGCTTTTCCAGGAGGAACAGCAGAAAATTATTCATTAGAAGTAGGAAGCAATTCGTTTATTCCAGGATTTGAAGAAGAATTAATAGGAATGAAAAAAGGAGAAGAAAAAACTTTTCCAATTAAATTTCCAGAAACTTATCATGAAGAAAGTCTAAAAGGACAAGAAGTAGAATTTTATGTAAAAATAAATGAAGTAAAAGAAAAAGAAGTTAGAAAGTTAGATGAAGAATTATTTAAAGATTTAAATATTGAAGGTGTAACTAATGAAAAATCTTTAAAAGAACATATTGAAAAAGAATTAAAAGCTGCTAAAGAAAAAGAAGCTGATACTAAGTATATGGATGAACTATTAAAAAATATAGCAGACAATACTGAAGTAGAAATACCAAAAGAAATGATTGAAGAAGAAAAATCTAGAATTTTTGATTCTTTCGAAAATGCAATAAAAGCTCAAGGTATGGATATCAATATGTATATGCAACTTACTGGTTTAACATTAGAACAAATGGATAAACAATTAGAACCAGAAGCAAATAAAAATGTTTTATATCGTTTAATGACTGAAGAATTAGAAAAGGAATTAAAAATAACAGTATCTAAAGAAGATATAGAAGCTAGAATTAAAGAATTAGCTGAAAAAAATCATATGACTAAAGAAGATTTATTATATAATTTTGGTGGTGAAAAAGCTTTAGAATATGAAACAAGAGTACATAAATTATTTGAAACATTAAAGGATTTAAATAAGTAAAATAAGACCTCATTTTATATGAGGTTTTATTTTTTAAAAAAAGTTAGCAAAAGGTGTTGACAAGTGCTAAAAGAAGTAATAATATATTATTAGCAATTAAAGATAATGATTGCTAAAGGAGACGATATGTTAAGTGAAAGAGAAAAAAATATACTTAAAATCATCGTTCAAGAATATGTAAAAACAGCAAAGCCTGTATCGTCTAGTATGATTTGCGATTTTCTAAAAGTTTCATCGGCGACAGTAAGAAATGATATGGCTTATTTAGAAGAGATGGGATACTTAGAAAAAGAACATACATCATCTGGAAGAATTCCAAGTGATAAAGGATATAATTTCTATGTAGATCACTTACTTGATTTAAAAAAAATATCAGGAGAAGATATGTTAAAACTTCAACTTATATTTCAAAATAAATCTTTAGAGCTTAGTGATACTATTAGTAGAAGTTTAGAAATTGTATCTGAGATGACAGATTATGCTACTATTAAACTTGGTGAAAAAAGTCTAGATAATAGGTTAAAAGAAATAAAAGCTATTAACTTAGGTGATTCACATATAGTTGCAATAGTAGTTACTGATAAAGGTTATGTTGAACATAAAAACATATATCTTCCGAATGTCACAACTGAAGATATAGAAAAAACTGTTAAATTAATCAATGATTTAATAGTAGGAACACCGCTTGTAGATGTTAGAGAAAAATTAGAGTTTAATGTTAAACCTGTAATAGGTAAATATATTAAACAACATGAAGTTATATATGATGCTTTCTATGATGTGTTTAATAAGATGATGCTTAAAAACATAGAGGTATTAGGAGAAAAAAATATCTTAAAGATACCAGAGTTTAAAGAAAAAAGTGATAAAACATATAAAATACTTGAAAGTTTAGAAGAAAAAAATATAGCTAATATTATTGATTCTGATGGTTCTAACATAACAGTTTGTATTGGTAAAGAAACTAATATAGATAATGATGTGACAGTAATTAAAACTTCTTATAATATAAAAGGAGAAAAAGGAACACTTGCAATAGTAGGTCCAAAAAGAATGGAATATGCAAGAGTTATGAATATGCTTAATTATATAAAAGAGCAAATAGAAAAGTTAGGAGAAGAAAATGAATGAGAAAATAGAAGATGTTAAAAAAGAAATAGAAGAAGAACTTGAAGAACAAGATAAAAAAGAATTAGCAGAAGATTTAGAAAATTTTGGTGAAACAGAAGAAGTTTTATTACTAAAAAATACTATTCAAGAATTAGAAAATAAAGTTAAAACAGTACAAGCAGATAGTATTAATTATAGAAAGAGAAAAGATGAAGAAGTATCTAGAATGTTAAAATATGCTAATCAAGATTTGATATTAGATTTATTAAACATTCAAAATACATTTAAAGAAGCATTTAAAATGGTTGATAAAAATAAAGAATTAGAAAATTATTTTAAAGGTTTCAAAATGATAGAAAATCAAATCTCTAATACACTTACTAATTATGGTGTTAAAAAAATAGATTGTTTAAATAAAGAATATGATTACAATCTAGAAGAAGCAGTTATGATTGAAGAAAATAAAGATAAAAAAGATAACATAGTATTAGAAGTCTTTAGGGACGGATATATGCTATATGATAAAGTTATATTACCTGCTCAGGTAAAAGTTAATAAAAATGAAAGTGAGGGAAAATAATTATGAGTAAGATAATAGGTATAGATTTAGGTACAACTAATTCATGTGTTTCTGTACTAGAAGGTGGAGAACCACATGTTATTACAAATCCTGAAGGAGGAAGAACAACACCATCTGTTGTGGCTTTCAAAAATGGAGAAAAAATAGTAGGGGATGCTGCTAAAAGACAAGCGTTAACAAACCCAAACACAGTAGTTTCAATTAAGAGATTAATGGGAACTAATCAAAAAGTTGAATTAGAAGGTAAGAAATATACACCAGAAGAAATATCAGCTATGATTTTAAGTTATATGAAAGATTATGCTGAAAAATATTTAGGAGAAAAAGTAACAAAGGCAGTTATTACAGTACCAGCATACTTTAATGATTCACAAAGACAAGCAACTAAAAATGCTGGTAAAATAGCAGGTCTTGAAGTAGAAAGAATAATAAATGAACCAACAGCAGCAGCACTTGCTTATGGTTTAGACAAACAAGACAAATCTATGACAGTTTTAGTATATGACCTTGGAGGAGGTACATTTGATGTATCTATACTAGAACTTGGAGATGGAGTATTTGAAGTTAAATCTACAAGTGGTAATAATAAACTTGGTGGAGATGACTTTGATAACAAGATAATGGATTACTTAGTTGCTAAGTTTAAAAAAGAAAACGGAGTAGATTTATCAAAAGATAAAATGGCTATGCAAAGACTTAAAGAAGTATCTGAAAAAGCTAAAAAAGATTTATCTAGTATGACTTCTACACAAATATCAGCACCATTTATATCTCAAGGAAGTGATGGACCATTACACTTAGAAGAAACATTAACAAGAGCAAAATTTGAAGAATTAGTAGATGATTTAATAGAAGAAACTGTTAAACCATTAAGACAAGCTATTAAAGATGCTAAAATTAAGAAAGATGAAATTGATAAAGTATTACTTGTAGGGGGATCTACTAGAATACCTAAAGTTCAAGAAGTAGTTAAGAAAGAACTTGGAATTACACCATCTCATGAAGTTAACCCAGATGAAGTTGTAGCAATGGGAGCAAGTATTCAAGGTGGAGTATTAACAGGTGAAGTAAATGATATAGTATTACTTGATGTTACACCATTATCACTTGGACTTGAAACATTAGGTGGAGTTATGACAGTATTAATTCCTAAAAACTCTACAATACCAACAAGTAAGAAAGAAGTATTCTCAACAGCAGCAGATAATCAACCAGCTGTAGATATTCATATCTTACAAGGTGAAAGACCAATGGCTCAAGATAACAAAACACTTGGAAACTTCCAATTAAATGATATACCACCAGCACCAAGAGGAGTTCCAAAAATTGAAGTTGAATTTAGTATAGATGCTAACGGTATAGTAAGTGTTAAAGCAAAAGATTTAGGTACAAACAAAGAACAATCAATTACAATTACATCAAGTACAAACTTAACAGATGAAGAAGTAGAAAAGATGGTTAAGGAAGCAGAAGCTAATAAAGAAGCTGATGAAAAGAGAAAAGAAAAAGTAGACTTAAAAAATGATGCAGAACAATTAATCTTCCAAACTAGAAAAGCTATGAAAGATCTTGGTGATAAGATAACTGATAAAGAAAAAGAAGAAGCTGAAGAAAAAGTTAAAGAACTAGAAACAGAACTTGAAAAAGAAGACTTTGATGTAGAAGAAGTTAAAAAGAAACAAGAATCATTACAAGAAGTGACAATGAAACTAGCAACAAAAGTATATGAAAATGTACAAAAAGAACAAGCATCTAATAACGAAGAAAAAGAAGATAAAGAAAAAGTAAAAGATGCAGAGTTTGAAGAAAAATAAGAAAGTTAAGCTAGAAAAGCTTAACTTTTTTTATTAAGAAAGGAAATAAATAATGGCAAAAAGAGATTACTATGATGTTTTAGGTGTTAGTAAGACTGCAACTAAGGCAGAGATTAAAAGTGCTTTTAGAAAACTAGCAAAAAAATATCATCCTGATATATCAAAAGAAAGTGGTAGTGAAGAAAAATTCAAAGAAGCAGAAGAAGCATATGCTGTATTAAGTGATGATGATAAAAGAAAACAATATGATCAATTTGGATTTGATGGACCATCATCTTTTGGTGGATCTCAAGGAGGATTTTCTAGTAATGGATTTTCAGGTGCTGGATTTGATTTCTCTGGATTTGATTTTTCCGATATTTTCTCTGATCTTTTTGGAGGATCAAGACATTCTTCTAAAAGAGCACAAAAAGGTGATGATAAATTAGTTAATTTAACTATATCTTTTAAAGAAGCAGTTTTTGGTTGTGATAAAGATTTAGAATTAGATGTTTACGAAGAATGTAGTAAATGTCATGGAGATGGAGGATTTAATAAAACAACTTGTCAATATTGTCATGGTTCAGGAACTATTACTCAAGAACAAAGAAGTTTATTTGGTTCTTTTATGAGTCAAACACCTTGTCCACATTGTGAAGGAAAAGGTTATACTTTTAGTGAAACTTGTAGTTCTTGTCATGGTACAGGAGTTGAAAAGAAGAAAAAAACTGTTTCAGTTACAATTCCAGCTGGAATAGATGAAGGTATGAGACTTAGACTTAGTGGAAAAGGTGATACTGGAATTAATGGTGGACCTAATGGAGATTTGTATTTAGAATTCAGTATAATTAAAGATAAATATTTAGAAAGAGAAGAAGATGATATTATATTAAATTTACCACTTACATTTACTGAAGCATTATTTGGATGTAAAAAAGAAATACCTACAATTTATGGTAATTTAACTATTAAAATACCTAGTTCTTCAAGTAATGGAGATAAACTTAGATTGAAAGGAAAAGGTATTAAAAATAAAATGTCTTCTCACCATGGAGATATGTATGTTATACTCAACATATGTATGCCAGATGCGCTTACAAAAGAACAAGAAAAAATGTTAAAAGAATTATCTAAAACAGAATTACAATCTAAGAAAATAGATAGTTTTGATAGATATGTAAATGATAATCCTTTTGATAATTAGTTGAGGAAAAATATGTTTTATAAATATCTTATAACTTTATTAATATCTATGGTACCTTTTATAGAATTAAGAGGATCTATACCTATAGGAATATTTGCTTATAAATTAAATGTATTTTTTGTATATTTAATATCTATAGTAGGGAATATTATAATAATACCAATAATATTATTTGGAATAAAAAAGATATTAAAGTTATTAGAAAAAGTTAAATTTACAAAAAAATTAGTTACTTTGATAGAAAATAAAGGTAAAAAAGCAGGAAATAAAATATTAAAAAGTACTAAAAATGGAGTGTACTATGGATTATTTTTATTTGTTGCAATACCTTTACCTGGTACTGGAGCATGGACTGGCTCTTTAGCTGCTTCATTTTTAGATTTAGATTTTAAAAAATCTTTTATATCTATTGCTTTAGGAGTAATAACAGCTGGAGTTATAATATTTATATTAAGTGTTATAGGATTTAACATATTAAAATAAGAACTTTATAGTATTTATAAAGTTTTTTTTATTTAGATATAGTGATATACTACTATTAGGAGAAAAAGCAATGATGAACATAAAAGATTTATACTTAAGACAAGAAGAATTAATGAATAAAGAAATAGAAGTATCAGGATGGGTAAAATCTAATAGAAATCAAAAACATTTTGGATTTATTGAACTTCGTGATGGTACTTGTTTTAAAACTTGTCAATTAATATATGAAGATGATTTAAAAGATTTTGAAACAATTTCTAACATTAAACTTGGATCAGCAATTATTGCTAAAGGTATAATGGTAAAAAGTCCAAAAGAACAACAACCTTTTGAAATAAAATTAAAAGAAGTTGTTCTAGAAGGAGATTGCCCAAATGATTATCCTTTACAACCTAAAGATCATAGTAGAGAATTTTTAAGAGAAATAGCATATTTAAGACCAAGAGCTAATTTATTTCAAGCAGTATTTAGAATTAGAAATACAGCTAGTTTTGCAATTCATAAATTTTTTCAAGAAAAAGGATTTATTTATGTTAATACACCTTTAATAACTGCAAATGATGGAGAAGGTGCAGGTGAAATGTTTAGAGTTACTACTTTAGATATAGAAAATGAAAAAGGTAAAATAGATTATTCTAAAGATTTCTTTGGTAAAAAAGTAGGTCTTACAGTTACTGGTCAATTAGAAGGTGAAACTTTTGCAATGGCTTTTAAAAATATCTATACTTTTGGGCCTACATTTAGAGCAGAAAATTCAAATACTAAACTTCATGCTGCAGAATTTTGGATGGTAGAACCAGAAATGGCATTTTGTGATTTAAATTCTCTTATGGATTTAGAAGAAGAAATGCTTAAATATGTTATAAAATATGTTTTAGAAAATTGTAAAGATGAAATGGACTTTTGTAATAAATATGTAGAAAAAGGACTTATAGATAAACTTACAAGTGTTCTTAATTCGATTGCAATTAGAGTAAGTTATGAAGAAGCAATGAATAAACTTATTGAAGTAAAAGACAAGTTTACTGAAGCTCCAGCATATGGTATGGATATTGGAAGTGAATATGAAAAATATTTAACTAATGAATTATATAAAGCTCCAGTTTTTATTACTGATTGGCCAAAAGAAATGAAAGCTTTTTATATGAAACAAAATCCTGATAATAAGACAGTTGCTGCTGTTGATTTAGTAGTACCAGGAGCAGGTGAATTAATGGGTGGTAGTGAAAGAGAAACTGATTACGATAAATTAGTAGCAAGAATGAATGAATTAAATATTAAGACAGAACCACTTGATTGGTATATTAATTTAAGAAAATATGGAGGAGCAACTCACTCTGGTTTTGGTATGGGATTTGAAAGACTTATTATTTATTTAACAGGAGTAGAAAATATTAGAGATGTAATTGCATATCCTAGAACGGCAGGTAATTGTGAATACTAATTTAAAAAGATTACAAAAAAGAATAGCTGAACAAAGTGATTATTCAAGAAGAAAAGCAGAAGAATTAATTATAGAAGGTAAAGTTAGTGTTAATGGGAAAATAATCCAAGAATTAGGATATAAAGTAACTGATAAAGATAAAATTGAAATAGAAGGTGTAGCATTAAATACTAATGAAAAGAAATACTTTATTTTAAATAAACCTGAAAAATGTGTATCTACAGTAAGTGATGATAAAGGTAGAAAAACAGTAATAGATTTTATTAAAACAAAAGCTAAAGTTTATCCCATAGGAAGATTAGATTACGATACTACTGGAATATTACTTCTTACTAATGATGGAGATTTTGCTAATCTTTTAATGCATCCTTCTTCTAATATAGAAAAAGTATATTCTGCTAAGATAGACGGAATAATGACATTAGCTGATATAAAAGAATTAAAACAAGGTGTAGTAATAGATGGTTATAAGACTAAAGAATGTAGAGTAAAGGTAAGAAAAGTTAATAATAAAAGTAATACTTCAATTATAGAAATTGGAATTAATGAAGGTCGTAATCATCAAGTTAAAAAAATGTTTAAAGCTTTAGGATTTAATGTTTTAAAATTAGATAGAATTCGTTATGGAATATTAACTATAGAAAACTTAAAAAGAGGAGAATCTAAAGAATTAAGTAAGAAAGATGTATCTAGACTTTATGTTTTAGCTAATAATAAAGGAAATAGAAATGGAAAAGAAGAAAAAAGGTTTAAAGCCATATAAAATTAAAACAGATGATAAATTTTATCGTCCTATGAAGACGATTTTATCTCCAATAGCAAAAATATTATTTAGACCTAAGTTTATTAATAAAGAAGTTTTTGATAATAGAGATAATAAAAAAACAATTATATTATGTAATCATAGATATAATTTAGATCCAATTATGATTTGTATACCTGTTTCTAAAACAGTACATTTTTTGGGTAAATTAGAAATAATGAATGCTTTTTTTATAAAACATTTTTTAAGACATGTTGGTATTATTCCTGTAGATAGAACTAAAAAGAGTCCAGAAGTATTTCAAGTTGTTAAAGAATACTTAGATAAAAATGAAATAATAGCTTTGTTTCCTGAAGGAACTAGAAACAAAAATCTAAGTGAAACCAAGTTATTGGATTTTAAATATGGTGCTGCTAAGATGGCAATAGATAATGATGCTGAAGTTATAATCGCAGTTCAAAAGGGAAAATTTAATGTGATAAATAATGAAGGACTAGCAATTAAGTTTTCAAAACCTATAAAATTAGAAAAAGATGTAGTTAAAGCTACAAAAACTATTAGAAAAAAAATGTTAGAGATGTTAGAGGACTTTTAATGAAACATGTATTTATTGTAAATCCAATATCAGGTGGAGGATCAGCACTAAAAGAAGCTAAGAAAATAGATAGTTTTGCTAAAAAAGAAAAATTAGACTATGAAGTTTATTATACAAAATGTGAAAGAGATGCTTATAACTTTGTTAAAAATTATAAGGGTAAAAAGATTATATTTCATTCTCTTGGAGGAGATGGTACAGTAAATGAAGTAGCAAGTGCAGTTATGGATACTGATAATTACTTAAGTATTATTCCAAATGGTAGTGGTAATGATTTTTATAGAACAATTAGAAAAACAGCATTAATAGAATTTAAATGTGATATATGTAGAATTAATAATAGATATTTTATAAATGTAGCTAGTGTAGGATTAGATGCAGATGTAGCAAAGAATTCTTATTTGATGAAAGATTTTAAAATACCTAGAAAGCAAATATATAATTTGGCTATTTTTTATACATTATTAAATTATCGTTCTAGAAGTTTAGATATAGAAATAGATGGTGAAAAATTAAAGCAAAAAACACTTATGGTAGCATTATGTAATGGAAGACTTTATGGTGGTGGTATAAAAATAGCAATGGATGCATCGATAGATGATGGTTTAATGGATGTTTTAGTAATAGAAAAATCTAACATTTTTGGAGTTATAAGTGGACTTTTTAAATTAGTAAGAGGTAAGATTCATACTTATAAAAAATTAAAAAAATATAAAGCTAAAAAAGTTGTTATAAAATATAAAAAACCAATATATTCTTCTTATGATGGAGAAATGATGGAAAGTAATAAGTTTGAATTTGAAATATTAGATAAAAGAGTAAATATTTATAATGATAGAGATTTTATAAGAAGATTTTTAGAATTTAAAGAAAAAGAACAATAATTATTGTTCTTTTTTATCTTCTTCTTTCTTTTCTTCTTTATTGATACTTATAGCTTCAACAGGACACATAGGAATAGTATTATTGACTTCCTCTATTTCTTCATCTGTTAAATCTTCATCTTTTGCTACAGCAAAACCATTATCATTAAACTTAAATACTTTTTCACACATAGCTATACAAGTACCACAACCTATACAATTTTCATTAACTTTAGCTTTCATCTTTTCTCCTTACGCTTTAATAGTATAACACAATATATTAAAAAAAATAAAAGTATGTTAAAATAATATGTAGGAGAAAGTATGAAAAGATCTGATAGATATATAGAAAATGTAGAAGATAATAAGTACTCTAGAGTTAATAAAAATGAACATCTATTAAAAGAATTAGAGGTTGGAATTGGAAGAGAAGAAGAAACTTTTTCGAGAACTGAAAAACATGAAGATCCTAATATTATAGATTTTTCTGAAAATATTGATTTAGAGGGATATAATTTAAAAAATTATATTAATAAAGCTAAAGAAAATGTAAAAGACAATAATAATTCCTTAATAGCAAATCAATTTTCATACTTAGAAGAATTAAATAAAAAATATTATGAAAATTATGAAAAAGAAAAAGAAAGAGAAAGAGAAGAAAAAGATTTATTTTCTGATTTGATGGTTGATGAAAAAGAATTAAAAGAACAAATAGCTCACGATGTAGAAAAAACTAATATAAATGTAACAGAAGAAGATGGTAAGTTAATTAATTCTTTTTATACTAGAAGTATGGATTTATCAAAAGATGATTTTGTATCTAATATTAAAGAAATAGAAGAGAAACCAAAGAAGAATAATTTTTTAATTTTTTTCATCATTTTATTAATTATTATATTAGTAATAGGAGTCCTTTATTATACAGGATTACTTAAAAATTTAGGTATTAAGTTATGAAAAATATAAGTTTTATATATGAAAATAAAGAATATAATTATATTTTAGAAAAAGATTATCGTGAAGCCTTTAATTTAGATGATTTTCAAAAAAAATATACTGATTATTTTATTAATTATGATTATATTTTAGGAGATTATGCTAGTGATAGTTTAAGGCTTAAAGGTTTCAATTTGAAAACAAATAAAAATTATAATAAAATTAATGATTATAACAAAATAAATGATTATATTGATAAATATTGTAATTATGGATGTAAGTATTTTATACTAAAATCTTGCAAATAACATATATCTATAGTATTATTTTATATAGGAATAAGAGGAGTTTTTGTAATGGAAGAAAAGAAAATAATATCTATTGTAGATGAAAATGGTGCAATAGATGAAGCAGAAGAACTTTTAAGATTAGAATTAAGTGAATTCAATAAAAAATATATTATATATACTAAAAATGAAACAGATGATAATAATAATGTAACTATTTATATATCAGAATTATATAAAGAAAATGAAAATAGTTCAGATGTAGAATTAAGAGCAATAGAAACTGATCAAGAATGGGATAAATTAAAAGAAATATTAAAAGAAATATCAAAAAGTGATGAACAAGTAGCAAAATAAAATAAAAAAATAGGAGACTAAGTATGGATCAATCAGTAATGGATGAATTATCAAGAGTTAAGATAGTTGAACCTGGTAACGAAAATAAATTTAGAAAAAAGGGTAGTAACGCTATTAAGATGACTGGGCCTACTTTTTTTCAATTTATGTATAATAGAAAAGGTGGAATATTAAATCATAGAATAAATGCTTACAATTCTGTTAGAAGTAAAATGGAAAAAGAAGTAGAAAAAATAGAACAAAATCCAGAAGAAGCTGATATTTCTAGATATGCTGCTTTAGAAGAAAAATTAGCTAAAATAGGAGCTAAAATTTTATGGGCAGAAGAAAAAGAAAACTATGTTTATAGACAAGCTAAAAAATTAAAAGTTCCTTCTTTATTGATAAGAACAATTGCTCCATTTAGAAACTTTTTTCAAAGAAAACGTTATAAGAAGTTATATCAAAAACAAGTGGAATTGGCTGCAAATACTGTTCTTCAAGATGCAATTAAAGAAAAGAATAATGGCTTTACTATACCAACAGGAGAAGATTTAACATTATCAACTTTACATGGTAAAAAATCTGAAGAAAAAACATTTAGCTATAAGAAACCAGCCTCAACAGCTTCAGTAGAAGAAAACAAACCTTTATCTTTAGAAGAAGTTTTATCTCAAGGTGCAAAACAAGCAGAAAATCCTGTTTCTGGAGAAATGAAAACTGAAGAAGATATTAAGAAACATTTAGAATTTTATTTAAGAAAAATAGGATCATATAGTGCAGAAGAGTATGCAAAAGTTTTAGAAAATATAGAGAAAACTGCAAAAGATATTAATTTTAATTTATCAGATTATATAAAAATTCATTTTAAGGACTATATTAAAGATTTTGTTTTAAATGTTGATGTTAAAAACCCAAGTGATGAAGATATAGAAACATTTTCAAGATATGATGAAGTTGCAAATAGATATCATGTAGATTTTGCAAAAGCTAGAGAAGAAGTATATAAAGAAGAAGAAGCAAGACTTTTAAAATTAAAAGAATTAGAAGAAGCAAAAGTTAAAGGACAAGTTAATCCAAATGAACAAAACCCTGTAAATAATGAGGGACAAACAATGAAATATCAACCTTTTGATTGGAGTAAATATCAAAAGAAAGACTCAGAAGAAAAAGTAGAAGCTCCAGTAACAGAAGAAGCAGAAACTACAATAAATGAAGAAAAACCTGTAGTAGAAGAAGATAATCATATTCATAATTCAGGAAATTATTCAACAAGTTCAGAACAAGCATCAACTGTTATAGAAGAAGAAGCAAAAGAAGATATAAATGTTGATAATTTATATAAAGAATATAATCCTGATATAACATATGACTATAATTATGGTGTTATGAATGATGATTTAAGAAATCTTACTGAAGATGAATTAAAAAGAGAAGAAAAGAAGATTAATGAAGCATTTTTAAGCTATGTTTTAGTAAAACATGGTAAGAGTCCAAGAGAATTATTAAGTAATATTCAAGAATATATTGAAGAAACTAATAAACAAAGAATGGAACATAATCAAGAGTTAGAAGCAAATGGTAGAGAGTTAGCTAAAGATAGATTACCTTTACTAGATAAAGTAGAAGAAATTCCACAAGATTATTATTTACATTCAATTTATTCTAATGAATTTTTTAAAGAAAACCCAGATCAATATGAAAGAACTCAAAAACTTGCTAATGAAGTTATGAGAAGAATAGAAGAAGAAGAAAAAGAAAAACAAGCAAAAATAGCTAAGAGAAAAGAACAAGAAAAAATTAAGACAGGTAGATTAGTTCTTAAGTATGGAATTGGTGGATATTATGCAGATCCTAATACTAATTTAAATGATCAAGAAGTTCTTGAAATGATTAAATTATTAGAAGCACAAAACTTATATAAAGATGCTATGAAAAGAGCAGGAATGAAAGTAAGAGAAATAAAAGAAGAACGTATGAAACAAGAACAAGCTGTTCAACAAGTACAACAACAATCTCCAAATTTTGTTCCATATACTGGATCAGAAGATTATTACTTTGTAAATAATCAAAATATTAATAAAACAAGATAAGATGATATTAAATCATCTTTTCTTTAACTTTAAAATAATGATATACTAATGATGTAGAGGTTTTTATGGAAAATATTTGTGAAACATACTCTTTTTTATCTGTAGTAGTATTAGTTAAATATTTTATTGCTATTGTTCAAATAGCAGTACCTATAATATTAATTTTATATATTAGTTTTGATCTTATAAAAGCATTGGTTGCAAATGATGATAAACTTATGAAAAAAGCTATTACAACATCAGGTAAAAGACTTTTTTATGCAGTTTTATTATTTGTAGTACCAAGTATAATTAATTTAATTATAGGTATTTTAGATACTGCTACTAATTCTCAAAATACATTTTTAAGTTGTTATAACAATGCAACTATGGAAAAAGTTGAATCTTTAAAATTACAAGAACAAAATTTAAAAGAAATAGAAGCTAGAGAATCTAGAAGAATTGAAAGAGAAAATAATCAAAAAATAAGAGAAGAAGCAGAGAAGAAAAATAAAGAAAAAACACCATCATCAAGTACTGATCCTAATTTATGTAGTGGTGATAGTTGTACAGGGACAGCTAATTTTGATCCTAATGATTTAACTAAACCTAGTAATTTAACAGTATCAGAGCTTACTCAAACTATAACTAAATATGCAGAAGGAAGAGATCCTAGAGTTAAAAATTTTATTCCATTAGCACCAGCTTTTATAAAAGCAGAAAAAGATTATGGAATAAATGCTATTGGTATTATGTCTATAGACGCTCATGAATCAGGGTGGGCTAGTGAAAAATTAGCAGTAGTTTGTAATAATTTAGGTGGTTATCGTGGAAAAGGTACTAGACCATGTTCAGTATCAAATCATGAAGGTGGTTTTAGTGGATATAATAGTAAAGAAGAATTTATTGATAAACAAGCTAATAAATTAAAAACTAATTATTTAACACCAGGAGGGAAATATTTTAATGGGAAAGGTTTAAGAGGAATTTCTCAAAAATATTTAACAGGTGGAAAAGATCACTGGGTTAATAATATTAGTAAAATTGGTACAACTATGGCTAAAATAGCAAAAGAAGTAACAGGAAGATAATATGAAGAATAAAAAGGTATTTATATTAATAATATTGATATTGATAATGTTCTTATTGTTTTTGATAAAACAAGAATATTTTGTTAATCATAAAGAAAAATTAAAAGAATTTTTGAAATCAAATTCTTATCAAGAAGAAGAACAAAATTATCAAAAAGCAAATGGAACTATAGAAGATTTTTATAGTAAAAAGATAGATAATTATAGATATGAAGCATTTAATATAGAAAATAAAACATATTCTATTTTAAATATAGAAAGAGTAGAAAATAGTATTATTAAGAATTTTTCTGCTATTTATAATGAAAAAAATATAGAATTTACTTATACTTTAGATAAAGAAAAAGGTGAAATACAAGTTTCTGGAACTTATAATTTAAAGACTATTAAATATGAATGTAAAAATGATGAATCTATTTGTAAAGAAGCTTATTTTAAAGTATTAGATTTTGCAAAAGATAGCATAAAATTTTATAATCAAAAAGAAGTATATAATTACAAAATTAAATAGAAAAGAGGAATTATGGGAATTTTATTAATTACAAAATCAGTACTTTTAATAATGGTTGGTTTTTTATCAGCAATATTTTTATCTTTTATTTTAATTCCAATTTTAAAAAAGAAAAAATTAGGACAAAATATTAGTTCTTATCTTTCTAAAGAACATTCTCAAAAACAAGGAATACCTACTATGGGAGGTTTAATATTTATAATACCTACTATAGTAATAACATTAGCATTAATATTTTTAGGAAAGATAAAGTTAACAAGTGATTTAATTATTATTTTAATTACTTTTTTATCATATGCACTTATTGGTGGAATAGATGATTACTTATCTTTAAAAAAGAAAAATAATGAAGGATTAACTACAATATCTAAATTTACATTACAATTTATTGTAGGAGTTATACTATTTTATTTTTATTTACAAGCAGGAGGAACAACTATATTTCAAATTTCAGCTCTTGGAATAAAAATTAATTTAGGTTGGCTTTATGGTCCATTTATTTTACTTATTTTAGTAGGTTCATCAAATGCTGTAAATATTACAGATGGACTTGATGGACTTGCAGGATCTTTATCTGTAGTAGCATTTATTGCTTATGCTTTAATTGCTATGGTAGTAGGTAAGATAGAATTAGCATTCTTTATTATATTATTATTTGGATCAATACTTGGATTTTTAGTATTTAATGTATATCCAGCTAAGATATTTATGGGAGATGTTGGAAGTTTAAGTATAGGTGCTGTTATGGGAATGGTAGCAATACTTACTCATAAAGAATTAACATTACTTGTAGTAGCAGGAGTATTTGTTGTAGAAACATTAAGTGTTATACTTCAAAACTTTTGGATGTATGTATTTCATAAAAAATTATTCCTGATGACTCCACTTCATCATAATTTAGAAAAGAAAGGGTGGAAAGAACCTGATATAGTTAAATTATTTTTTGTTATAGGTTTTATATTATCTATGGCTGGTATTTACTATGGAGTATGGTTATAATTAATTAGGAGGAAAAATTATGTTTAAAGAATTTAAGACATTCATTATGAGAGGAAACGTAATGGATTTAGCAGTAGGGGTTATAATTGGTGCAGCATTTGGAAAAATTGTAACATCCTTAGTAAATGATATTTTAATGCCACTTATAGGTGTTTTGTTAGGTAAAGTTAATTTTACAGATTTATCAGTTAAGATAGGTTCATCTACTATTAAATATGGTATGTTTATTCAAAATATTGTAGATTTTTTAATAGTAGCTTTTTGTATCTTTGTTATGGTTAAAATAATTAATAAAATTATAAATAAGAAAGAAGATAAAAAAGAAGAAAAACCAGTTAAAACAGATGAATTAAAAGTATTAGAAGAAATAAGAGATTTAGTTAAGAAAAAGAATAAATAATATGAAAGTTTGTTATGAAGATAATCATATAATTATAGTTTATAAACCAAGAAATTTACTTAGTCAGAAAGATTATACAAATGATTCTTCTCTAGTAGAAGAAGTTAAAGAATATTTAAAAAATAAGTATAATAAACCAGGTAATGTATATCTTGGTCTTTTACATAGATTAGATAGAGTAGTAGGTGGAATAATGTTGCTTGCTAAAACATCTAAAGCAGCAGAAAGATTAAGTAAAGATATACAAAATCATAAAATAAATAAAACTTATTTAGCAGTAGTATGTGATAATAATTTAAAAGAAAGTGATACGTTTATAGATTATATTTTAAAAAAAGATACTAATAGTATAATTGATAAAAATGGTAAATATTCTAAACTAGATTATCAAGTTTTAGAAAGATATCAAAATTATGCTTTAGTTAAAATATCTTTAGAAACAGGAAGACATCATCAAATAAGACTGCAATTTTCAAGCCGTAATCATCCTATATATGGAGATTATAGATATGGTAATAAAGAAAAAGGTGGAATAGCATTAATGTGTTATAGTTTAGAGTTTATTCATCCTGTTACAAAAGAATATATGAAGTTTTCATATATTGATAAAGAAGATATAAGTGCTATTTTTAATAATTTTAAGTTTATTCAAAAAGAACAATAATTCTATTGAGGAGAAAAATAATGAATAAAGTAAATGTTAAAGATTATTTAGAAAAAGAAGTAGAAATAAAAATAGATAGGCCACTTGGAACTAGACATCCTAAACATGGATTTATGTATATGATAAACTATGGATTCATTCCAAATACAGTAAGTGGAGATGGAGAAGAATTAGATGCTTATTTACTAGGAGAATATGAACCAGTAGAAGAATCTAAAGGGAAAGTAATAGCTATAATTCATAGAACAAATGATGATGATGATAAACTTATAGTGTCAAAAGAAGGAAAAGATTATTCAGATGATGCTATTAGAGCTTTAACAGAATTTCAAGAAAAATATTTTGATTCAGTTATTATTAGATGAATTTAAGTTTTAAATAGGTGGTAAAATATAAATAAAAGAATTAGAAAAAGATAGAGATTATGAAGCAAAATTCTGGGGTACTGCTAAGTATGATTTTGCAGAATGGTTTAAAAATAATAAAATGTAAAAAATAAAAAGCAATGAAAGATTTAATCATTGCTTTTTATTATTGGTTTATTTAAATAGAAATTAATATCTATATTATTTAAAAAACAATATATTTTATCACAAGATATTTCAAGTTCTGTTTCTTTACTGTTTTTAATATTAGTAATAATATTTTTA
>CAJPPJ010000003.1 GCA_905372515.1 uncultured Eubacteriales bacterium | reverse complement strand
AAATAAAAAGAGGATATATAGAATTTTTATCAGATGAGATAAAGATATTGGTAGATGAATATGGTATACCATATGAAATTCATAAAAAAGAACAAAAAACAGGAGAAAAATTAATAGAAGATTTTATGATAGTTGCAAATGAATCAGTAGCAACAAGAATAAGAGATATGCAATTACCAAATATTTATCGTATACATGAAAAACCTAAAATAGAAAAAATAAAAGAGTTTTTAGGTTATGTTACATCTTTAGGTTATAAAATAAATGGAGATTTTTCAAAATTAGATCCAAAAGATATACAAAGTATGTTAGAGCAATTAAAGGATAAAAAAGAGTTTCCTATTCTTTCAGATATGTTATTAAGATGTATGCAAAAAGCTATTTATTCTAATGAAAATATAGGTCATTTTGGTCTTGCAAGTCCATGTTATACTCACTTTACTTCTCCTATTAGAAGATATCCAGATGAGATAGTTCATCGTTTACTTAGAAAATATTTATTTAAACATGATTATTCTAGTGAAAGTATGAATAATTTAGAATCAAAAATAGCAATGCAAGCAGAACATTCTTCTATTATGGAAAGAAAAGCGGTTGAATGTGAAAGAGAAGTTAATGATATGAAAATGGCTGAATTTATGGAATCTCATATAGGTGAAGAATATGATGGTACAGTAGTAGGTATTAAAAATTTTGGAATGTTTATAAGATTAACTAATTTAGTAGAAGGAGTAGTATCAGTTAGAGATTTAGGTAATTATTTTACATATGATGAAAAAGGACATACTTTAAAAGGTGGTAATAAAATATATAGGTTAGGTGATAGTGTTAGAATTAAAGTTAAAAGTGCTTCAAAAGATGCTAGAAGAGTAGATTTTGAAATAGTAAGGTAAAATTATGGAAGTAAAAAATAGAAAGGCATACTTTAATTATGAAGTTTTAGATACTATAGAAGTAGGTATAGTTTTAAAAGGAACAGAGATAAAGTCTATTAGAAACGCTCATGTATCACTTGATAATAGTTATGCGGTTATAAAAAATGATGAAGTATATTTATTGAATACATTTATTAAACAATATAAAGAAGGAAATATTTATAACCATGATGAATCTAGATCAAGAAAATTATTACTTCATAAAAAAGAGATAAAAAAATTAAAAGATGCTATAGAAAAAGAAAGAATGACTTTGATACCTCTAAAATTATATTTTGTTAAAAATAAAGTAAAAATATTAATTGGAGTATGTAGAGGTAAGAAAAATTATGATAAAAGAGAATCATTAAAAGAAAAAGATATGAAGAGAAATTTAGAAAAGAGGGGAAAATATGAATACTGAAAGTAGAAAAATAATTTTAATTGGTAATGGTTGTGTAGGATCAAGTTATGCTTTTGCAGTTACATTACTTGGTATAGGAAAAGAACTTGGAATTATTGATATAAATAAAAAAAGAACAATAGGAGATGCTATAGATTTGTCTGATGTTGTATCTTATTCAGCGCCAAAGAAAATTTATTCTGCAGAATTTAGTGATTGTAGTGATGCTCAAATAGTAGTAATATCAGCAGGATTACCACAAAAAGAAGGTCAAACTAGATTAGAATTATTAAATTCTAATTTAAATTTAATAAAAGAAATAGTAGAAAATGTTATGTCAACAGGTTTTAATGGTATATTTTTAGTAGCTACTAACCCAGTTGATATATTGACAAAAGCTGTATATAAATATTCTGGTCTTCCAAAAAATCAAGTTATAGGATCAGGTACAGTTTTAGATACTGCAAGACTTAGAAAAGAGTTATCTCAAGATTTAGGAGTAGATGCTAGAAATATTCATGCTTATATTATGGGTGAACATGGAGATAGTGAATTTGCTGTTTTTTCACAAGCATCTATTGGTCCAATTAAATTAAGAGAATGGTTAACTGATATGAATCCTAATTTTGATGTAAATTTTTATTTTAATAAAACAGAAATGAAAGTTAGAAATACTGCTTACGATATTATTAATTTAAAAGGTTCTACATATTATGGTATAGCAAGAAGTCTTGCTAAAATAACAAAAGCTATATTAGATGATGATAATTCTATTATGACTGTTTCAACATTACTTGAAGGAGAATATAAAGAAAATAATATTTGTATTGGAGTACCTGCTGTAGTAAATAAATATGGGGTTGTTAAAGTAATAGATATGGAACTTGATGATATAGAAACTAAAAAATTTAAAGAATCATCAAAAATTATTAAGGATAGATTAAAGTCATGTAATTTACAAGATTAAGAAGTAGTGATATACTTCTTTAAATGGGACTGCAATGGTTTCGACAGGATTAACTTATTATATATTGCAAGTTGATGGCAATCATTAAATGCAAAACTCAGTTAAAATAACTGGAAACTTATTTAAAAAACAAGCTTATGCATTTGCATAATCCGATATAGGAAACAAGCTTACGAATCAATTTTTTGTCTGCTGAAATTGTTATTCGTTCATAACGCAGAATATATCACTATGATGTCTATAAATGGTGATGAATAAGTATAGACTTACTATAAAATAAGTTGTTAATTACTAGTTTTATAGGAAGTAAAAAATTAACTAAACTTGTAGATGTATATAGTAACTAATTTTGGACAGGGGTTCGATTCCCCTCAGTTCCACCAATTAATATAAATAAGTTGGAGTTAATAATATATGGATTATTTTGAAGAACTTAGTTCTATAATAAAAAATACTTTAAATGATAAAAATCTTTATTATGAATTAAAATATTTAGATGAAATAGAAAAATTAGCAAAAATAGTAGTAGATAACACTCCAAAATTAAAAATAAAGAAATATTCAAATTATGTATCTTTAAATGAGTCTATAATAAATGTTATAGATTTTTTTGATTCTTTTAATAAAGATTATTCAAATTATTTTCAAAATATATTAAGAGAGAAACAAGATAATTTAAATATTTCAAGATATTCATTTAATTTTAATAAAAGAAAAGAAGAACACATTTTAGGAAATTCAGAATCAAGAATAAATGGATCTGTTTATATTAATTATTCAGAAACATTATCTGATACTTATGCATTAGTACATGAAGTAACTCATAAATTTAGTCAGCCAAAAAATCAAAATAGTACAATAAAATCTTTTTTTGGTGAGGCAAGTTCGATTATTATGGAATTTTTGATGCAAGATTATTTGTTAAATAATAAGGATTATGATTTAAAAGAAATAATTAAAGAAAAAGAAATTAGACTTTTTATGACTGAATTAACAGCAGAAAATTTTATAATTACAAATGAATTAATAAAATTATATAAAGAAAATAATACAATAACTAAAGATATCTTTTCAAAATATCTAAATGGATTAAATAAAAATTCTAATATATTTAAAGTTTTTATGAAATCAGGTACTCCTTGTTTAGAAGATATTTTAAAATCAAAAACTTTAAATATTACATTATTAGAAAGATATTTGTTAGGTCCAGTAGTTGCTAGTAATATACATGAAAAAATTAAAAATGATCCTAAGAATATAAATATATTATTTGATTTAGTGGATATATTTTCACACACTGATATAACTATATTGGAAGATTTGCAAAAATTGGAATCTTTAGATATAGAAGTTATTAAAAATCATGAAATAGACATTGATGTAATTACTAAAAAAAGATTAACTAAATCTTATAAAAAAGAAGTTTATGATTTACTAAAAAATAAAACAAAGGGATTTTTTCATATAAGATAATATAAAAAATGTTTATTATGTACTATAATCTAATTAAGAAAGTTAAATGGTGAAAATATGAAAAAAGGTAAATTAATAGTTATAGAAGGTTGTTGTGATGGAATAGGAAAAACAACTCAATATAATAAACTTATAGAAAAATTAGAGTCTTTAGGATATACAGTTGTTAAACATCATTTTCCTACATATAACACTTTTCAAGGTAAAGGAGTAGAAGAATATCTTCAAGGTAAATATGGTAATCCTTCAGAATTATCTCCATATTTTATTCATAGTTTATATGCTTATGATAGAAGTATTACGTGGTTTACAAAATTAAAAAAAGAATATGATGATAATAAAATAATTTTATTAGATAGATATACTACATCTAGTTTATTTTATCAATCTGCTTTGATAGAAGATAAAATAGAAAAAAATAAATTTATAGATTATGTAGTAGAAACTGAATATAGTTTGATAGGTATTAAAGAACCAGATCAAGTAATATTTTTAGAAGCACCATTTGATGTTATTACTGATCTTAGAAATAAGAGAAATAAAGATAGGCAAGAAAAAGAAGATATACATGAAAAAAATTTAGATTTTATGAAAAAAGTATATGATAGCAGTAAATATGTAAGTAAATATTTAGGATGGACAAGAATTGAATGTGCTAATGGAAATGATATGAAATCAATTGAAGAAATACATGAAGAAATAATGTCTAAATTAAATTTGAAATGAACTGATTTGTTTATTTCTTTTTTACTTATAAAACTTTGATTTTTTTTGTTAAAAATGATATTCTTTTAACAGAATAGAGGGATAAATTAATGCTGTATTTTATAGAATATGTATTATCTGGTTGGATATATTTACTATACTGTTTATTTTGCATAATTTGTGCATTAGCATGTTTGGGATATATTAACGAAATAGAAGAAAAAAGGGAATTATTAATATTTAAAAAAAGAAAAGAGTTATTAGCTAGTCAGGAAACTAGTATTCAAGAACAAAGTGAATATAAGACTGAAAATTTAGAGGCTAATAATATTTTTAACGCTATAGAAAAAGAAGAAGTAAAAAAAGATATGAAACAAAATATGTTTCAAGTTGATGAGACACCTATTATTAATCAGGTAGATGAAAGTGATCCAGCTAATATAGTAAATAAAACTTCAGATGGATATATAGTTTTTGATGAAAAGGAGAATAAAGAATGAATATAACACTTTCAAGTATTTTAATGATACTTAATAAAACAATAGATATAATATTAGTATGGGTACTTATATATTATGCTATTAAAAACTTTCAAGAAAATGTAAAACTATCTATGCTTATAAAAGGTGTAGTTTTTGTAGTTATTTTAAAACTTATTGCAAGTGTATTTGGATTTGTTACTATTGGTGTAATATTAGAATATTTAATTATGTTTGGACCTATTGCAATAATAGTAATATTTCAACCGGAAATTAGAATGTTATTAGAAGAACTTGGAAGAAAAAAACTTATAGGAAGACATAAAATATTATCAGTAGATGAAAGAGAAAAAGTTGTTTATGAAATAGTATCTTCATTAGAAGCATTAAGAAAAGAAAGATATGGAGCTTTAATAGTAATAGAAAGAAATGTTAGTTTATCTGATTATATTGATAAAGCTAAACCGGTGTATGGAGATGTAACTTCTAATTTATTACAATGTATATTCTTTAAAAATAATCCATTGCATGATGGTGGTGTAATAATTCAAGGTGATAAAATAGCATGTGCTGGAGCAGTATTTCCTACTAGTTCAAACATAAAAAATAGTCAAAAGCGTCTTGGTACTAGACATAGAGCAGCACTTGGTATAGCAGAAGAAACAGATGCTTTAGTTTTAGTAGCTTCAGAAGAAACAGGAAGATTATCTATGGCTATAAAAGGAGAACTTTATTACAATGTTTCAATAGATGATATTAGAGTTACATTGATAGATGAATTGAGACCACAAAAAGAAGAAGCAGTAGAAGTTAAGAACTGGGAAGAGGAAGAAATTTATGAAGAAAACAAATAATAGATTTAGTTCGATAGTCAACTTTTTTGATAAATATATTATTAATCCATTTGGTAAATTTTTAATTGTTGTTAAAGAAAAAATAAAAATTATATCAGAAAAATTAGATGTACTATGGAGCAAAAAATCTTCTGTAATAGTACTTTCGTTAATATGTGCACTTTTATTATTCTTTGTAATAGATAAGAGAATAGTAGTACTTTCTGAATCTAATGCAGAGGTTTTATATGGCCAAAAAGTTAAAGCTTTATATAACGAAGAAGAATATATAGTAGAAGGTTTACCAAAAAAAGTAGATATTACTCTTATAGGTAAAAGATGGGATATATATCTTGCTAAACAATATCCATCTAAAGAAGTAACAGTAGATTTAAAAAATTTAAAACCTGGTACACATAAAGTAAAATTAAAATATGAACAAGTTTTAAAAGGTGTTAATTATAGAATTGATCCATCAGAAGTAACAGTTACTATTCGTAATAAAGTTTCTGATAAGAGAGCATTAACTGCAGAAATTATTAATAAAGATAAATTTAATTCTCAATTAGTTATTTCTGAAGTTAAATTAAATAAGGATTCGGTAATAATTAAAGGAAGTAATGCTACACTTGAAAAAGTTGCAACTGTTAAAGCTTTGATTGATGCTAGAAAATTATCATCTTCTAAAGAAGGTGTAATAAATTATAATGATGTTAAATTAGTAGCTTATGATTCTAATGGAAAAGAAATAAATGTAGAAATAGTTTCATCTAAAATAACTGCTACTGTTAAATTAGAAGCATTATATAAAATAGTGCCTATTAGAATTTTTACTAAAGGAAATTTAAGTACAAAAGCTATAAAATCAATTATACAAAGTGATTCAGAAGTTAAAGTATATGGTAGTTCAGAAGCTTTATCTCAATTAAATTATTTACCAGTTGAAATAGATGTAACAGGACTTGATTCTAATAAGCAATATACAGTTAATTTACAAAAACCAAAAGGTATAACAGATCTTAGTATAAAAACAATAACAGTAGATATAGCAGTAGATGAACTTGCTACTAAGACAATAGATGGTATAACAATAAGTTATAAGAATTTAGCAGATGATTTAGTTGTTCAAGGAGCAAGTAATGAATCTAGAACTATATCAGTAGAAGTAAGAGGTACAAAAGAAAATATTGATAAGATAGATAAAGCTACAATTCAAGCCTATGTTGATTTATCAGGTAAAGGTGTTGGTGTACATGAACTTGATATATCTATAGTAGGAGATGATCCAAAACTTAGTTATGTATCTAAGATTAAGAAAATTAAAGTTAATATATATAAGAAAGATAGTTAATATTATCTTTCTTTTTTGTAAAACGAAAAATATATAAATCTAAAATTATTATAATAAAAATATTAATATGTTATTATTAAGTGGGAGAATTTATTATGATAGTAAATGCGAAAAAAATGTTAAAAGAAGCAAGAGATAATGGAAAATGTATCGCACATTTTAATATTAATAACTTAGAATGGACTAAGTATATACTAGAAAAGTGTAATGAATTACAAAAACCTGTAATACTTGGAGTTAGTGAAGGTGCTATTAAATATATGGGTGGATATAATGTTGTATCTCATTTAGTTTATTCTTTAGTAAAAGACCTAAATATAAGTATTGATGTATGTTTACATTTAGATCATGGATCTAGTGTAGAAAGCTGCAAAAAAGCAATAGATTCAGGATTTTCATCAGTTATGATAGATGCTTCTAAATATAGTTTAGAAGAAAATATTAATATTACAAAAGAAGTAGTAGAATATGCACATTCTAAAAATATAACAGTTGAAGCAGAAGTTGGACATATAGGTGGAGTAGAAGATGGTATAGCTTCAGGAGTTTTAGTAGCTTCTTTAGATGATTGCATAAAATTTGTTAAAGAAACTAAAGTTGATATGTTAGCACCAGCTATTGGTAGTGTTCATGGGGTTTATAAAGGCGAACCTAAATTAGATTTTGAATTATTAACATCTTTAAAAAATAATATAAATATTCCATTAGTTTTACATGGAGGAAGTGGAATACCAGAAGATAAAATAATAAAAGCAATAAAATTAGGAATATCAAAAATAAATATTAATACAGAGCTTCAACAAGCATGGCATGAAGGAGTATTAAAATTTGTTGAAAATAAAAAAGAAGTTTATGATCCAAGAAAGATAATAAGTAGTGGGGAAGAAAATCTAAAAAATATAGTAGAATATAAATTAAGTTTAATGGAGTAAAAATGAAAGTTATCGAAATAAATGGTGGAAAAGCATTAGAAGGAAGTATAAAAATAAGTGGAGCTAAAAATGCAACAGTAGCACTTATACCAGCCACAATATTAGCAACAAAAAATATTAGTACATTATGTAATGTTCCAGATATTACAGATACAGATAATTTAGTAAATATATTAGAATATTTAGGATGTAAAGTTACTAGAAATACTGAAACTATGACAATAGATGCTACTAATGTAGAAAATAAAGAAATAAGTTATGAATTTTCTTCTAAATTAAGAGCTTCTTATTACTTTATGGGAGTACTTCTTGCTAGATTTAAAAAAGTAAAAATGTCCTTTCCAGGAGGATGTAATATTGGTAAAAGACCAATTGATTTGCATTTAAAAGCATTTGAATCAATGGGAGCAACTGTAAAATATGATAATTCAAACTTTTTTATAGAAGCAGAGGAATTGAAGGGAGCAGAAATATATCTAGATATAGCTAGTGTAGGTGCTACTATAAATATTATGTTAGCAGCAGCACTTGCTAAAGGTACAACTATTATTCATAATGCTGCCAAAGAACCTGAAATAATAAATGTTGCTACTTTTATTAATAATATGGGTGGAAAAATTACTGGAGCAGGAACAGGAACTATTAAAATAGAAGGTGTAGAAGAATTAGAAGGTTGTTTTGATGAAATTATTCCTGATAGAATTGAAGCAGGTACTTATTTAATGTTAGGAGCACTTACTTCTAAAAGACTTAAAGTTTATAACATAATACCAGAACATTTATCTTCTTTAGTATCTAAACTTCAAGAAATGAAAGTTAAACTAGATATGGGAGATGATTATATAACTATATATGAAAGTAATAATTTAAAACCAATAAATGTTCAAACTTTAATATATCCTGGTTTTGCAACAGATTTACAACAACCATTATCTACATTATTAACAAAAGCAGATGGTGTATCTTCTATAGAAGAAACAATATGGGAAAATAGATTTATGCATGTTAAAGAATTAAACAAAATGGGAGCTAAAATATCTGTTGTAGATAATAAAGCATATATTACAGGTCCTACATTTTTAAAAGGAACGGAAGTAGTAGCGACAGATTTAAGAGGAGGAGCTGCAGTATTACTTGCAGGTCTTGCAGCAGTTGGTAAGACAAGAATATTGAATGCAGAACATATTTTAAGAGGTTATGAAGGTATAGAAAATAAACTTATTGAAATAGGTGCAGATATAAAAATAATAGATGAATGATAATAATACTTGAAAAATGTATTATTAATTGTTAAAATAACATCGTATTTAATTTCTATGATTTTTAAAAAATCATGGCGGAAGGAGATAAAAATGAGAAAAGGAATTCATCCAGAATATAAAGATTCAAAAGTTATATGTTCTTGTGGAGCAGTATTTGAAGTAAAATCAACTGAACCAGAAATTCGTATTGAAACATGTTCAAATTGTCATCCATTCTATACAGGAATAGATAATAGAAAGAGAAAAGCTGGAAAAGTAGATAAATTTAACAAAAAATATGGTTTTGATACAAAAGATGAGTAATTCATCTTTTTTTTTGTTAAAATTAAAGAAGGAGGAATTAAATGATAATTGGAATTACTTCGGATCATAGAGGATTTGAAATTAAAAAAGAATTAATAAAAGAGTTGAAAAATAAAAATATAGAAATAAAAGATAATGGATGTTTTACACCAGGATCATGTGATTATTCTTTATATGGTATATCTTTAGCAGAAGAAGTAGCTAAAAAAAATATTACTTATGGTATAGCAATATGTGGTACAGGAATAGGTATGAGTATAGCTTGTAATAAAGTAAAAGGAATTAGATGTGCAAGAGTTGTTAATAAAGAAGAAGCAAGACTTGCAAGAAATCATAATGATGCTAATATGCTTGCTTTATCAGCGGCAACTAATTTTAATGATTTAATAGAAATAATTGAAACATTTATAAATACAGACTTTTCTAATGAAGAAAGACATATAAGAAGAATAGAGAAGATAACTAACTATGAAAATCAATTAAACTAGGAGAAGAAATGGAATTTTATTACTTAAGATTATTTTTAATGTTTTTAATACCACTATTAACTTCTTTATTAGTAACACCACAAGTTATAAAAATGGCACATCATATTAATGCTATTGATGTACCAAAAGACGAAAGAAGAGTACATACTAAACCTATGCCAAGAATAGGTGGTTTAGCAATATATATATCTTTTTTATTAGCAATATTACTATTTGGTAACTTTTCTAAAGAACTATTATCTATAGTAATATCTTCTTTTATAATTATAGTTTTAGGTTTATTTGATGATGTTAAACCAGTACCAGCTAAAATAAAATTTTTATTGCATATAATATCAGCATCTATTGTTGTTTTATATGGTAATTTATTAATATCTAATATAGGTATATTAGGTTTTACTATTAATTTAGGATATTATGCTATACCACTTACAATATTATTTATAGTTTCTTGTATGAACATTATCAATTTAATAGATGGACTTGATGGTTTAGCAACAGGAATATCGTCAATTTACTTTTTAACAATAATTGTGATTTCTTTATTTCAAGAAAGATTTGGAACATTAGAATTGTTTCTAGCAATATCTATGTTAGGATCTTCATTAGGATTTTTAAAATATAATTTTAATCCTGCTAAAACTTTTTTAGGTGATACAGGATCAGTATTTTTAGGATTTATAATTGGAATTACATCAGTAGTGGGATTTAAGTCAGCTATGATTACATCTTTAATAGTACCTCTTTTAATTTTATCAATACCAATATTTGATACTTTATTTGCAATATTTAGAAGAAAATTAAAAAATAAACCAATATTTGATCCAGATAAAGATCATTTTCATCATCAAATATTAAAAATGAGATTTTCTCATAAAAAAACAGTTTTAATAATATATTTAATTAATACTTTATTTTCAATAGCATCAATATTTTATGTTATAAAAGAAAAAGTACTAGGAGGAATTGTATATATAGTATTATTTATCTTAACTTTTTGGTTTGTTTTTCATACTAATATTTTGAGTGATAAAATTAATTTAGATAATAAAAAATAGTAATTGTATTTTTACATAAAAAATGATAATGTGTATATAAAATAACACATTATTTTTTTAAAATGTTATCATTATAATAATATAAGGGAGTTACTTTATTATGAAGAAAAAAATAAAATGTAACAAAAAATGTAAACAAAAGAATAAAAAAGCGTTTACATTAGTTGAAATTATAGCAGTTATAGTTATTATTGGAATTCTTAGTTCCATTGCAATAATAGCAGTAACTGGATATATTAGTAAGACGAAAAAGAATGTACTTATTAGTCATGAAAACGGAATGAAAACAGCTGGTAAGAATATGACTAGTACATATCTGAGCGAAAATAAGTATTGTGCAGATGCTAATAATAAAAATTGTCCAGTACCAAAAGATAACTCTAGAGAAATAGTAACTTTAGGTCAACTTATAGAAGAAGGATATGAACAAGAATTAAAAAATCCTTATTATAGAGAAGGAACTGATGAAAAGGAAAGATATTGTTATAGAGATATAAGTATTGTTCAAATAAAAAATATTGGTAATCAAAATTATGAATATAAATCTTGTATAATTTGTGGAAATCATATTGGAGTTGGATGTAATAATCTATATGATGGGTTAAATAAGTATAAAGAATGTAGAAAAACAAAAACAAAAGATGAATGTAAAGGTTTACTTAAGTTAAAAGAAGAAGACGAAGATGATATAGATGAAAATTATCAACCAGGTACTAACAAATGTGAAAAAGGTAAGGTTTGTCCTAAAGTTCAATGTGAAGTAGAAATAGAAAATGATAAATGGACAAATAAAGATGTAGAAACTGCTGTAAGATGTGTTGATGAACTTGGTGGTGAAAGATGTAAAAGAGAACTTTATAGTAAAAAATTTGAAGCTAAACCAGGAAGTTATAAGCTAATAGAAAAAATTAAAGTTTATGATAGAAAAGGTAGAGCTACAACTTGTGATGTTAAAGTTATGCAAGATGTTAGAAATCCATATTTATCATTAGGAATGAATAATGGAAAAGTTCAAATCACATATTTAAAAGATAACGAAAGTGGAATAGCATCTTGGGGACTTGGAGATAGCGATACTCCTAATTACAATCAATTAAGTCAAATAGAACCAAAAGATGGTATTAATTTGATATATGGATATGCTAAAGATAATGCAGGTAATGAATTAAATAGAGATAGAGGATGGAGACCATATAATAGTGGCCATGGTGGTCATAGTGGAGGAGGTTCATCAGGAAGTGGCGGAGGATATCACGGTGGTGGATCAAAACATAATTATTATCCACATAATGGTAATAACAATAATTATTGTAATGGTAGCCCATGTAGAAATCCTTATCAAACAACCCATGATAGAAAACCTCCAGAATTAAAACCAGAAGATATTTATTATGGATATAAAATATATGCACATGATCAAAAATTAACAATAGATAAAAATGCATGTAGACAAGTAGGATACCTTCCAAATCAATACGATGACGATGATGATAATGGTGATGAAGGATGTAATATTAAAAAAGGTTATAGAGGAACAGAACACTGGACTATAAAAGATCCATTATTAGGAATAATGGGTAGTGAAAATATTAGTGATTTTACAGATGTGAAACTTATAGCTTTAGAATTACATGATAATTCAGTTTCTTCAGAATATACATTTACTATAAATGGAGAAACATTTACTAGAAGTATTAGTAATGGTGGAAGAAGAGTATTACTTAGATTTGCTCAAGTAAAAGATATAAATTCTTTAAGAATAAATGGAAATATAAGTAATATTAAAAATATTTATGTATATACAAGAAGTAATGAAAAACCTGTTAGAGGTCATAGAATATTTACAAGAAATCCTGTTCAATTATACTTTGATGCAAAAGATGATATAAGTGGAATTAAAGAAGTTGAATCAGTAGCAGATGGTCAAAAACAAGTTTCATATGAAAAATATAGATCAGTATATAATAATGGAACTGTTACAGTAAAAGTAGTAGATAATTCAGGTAATAGAGTTGAACAAACAATTACTGTAAATAATATTGTTAAAACACCTCCAACATGTCAAATTACTATAAAAGGTAATAATTCTAATGTTAAATGGTGGTTTAATAGTGATGTTTACGTAACTATGAAACATTCTTCTGTAACAGGAATAAGAGAAATATCTGATACACCTAACGATATATCAAATAGTTATGTTGATGTAGCACCTAATAAACTTTATTCACAAATTCATTGGACTAAACGTAATACTGGTGAAAATGTAGCAGCAATTAAAGATTATGATGATTTTAGAAAAATAGAACAAGTTAGTGATAAAGTATTTAAAATGACTAAAGAAACTGCATTAGATCCATATAATGATATAAAAAATAATAATTATAGTACATGGACTAAACCATATGGAGTTGTATATGATTTAGCAGGTAATATGAATGTTTGTACTTATGATGAACATAGTATTAGTAATGCTCATAATATATCAACTGAAGGTAAGAAAACTATGAAAGACTATGGTGTACTTATAGATAAAACAAATCCTGTTTGTACATTTGAAATAGTTAGGGATAGAGTACCTACACTTTCTAAAGAAGAAGAAAGAGATTACCTTAATAATGAATCAAATTGGAATTTTAACTATTTAGATAATTGGATGACTAAGAAAGATATAGATAAGTTTAAAGTACTAAGTATGGAAACTTTATCTAATGTAAATAAAATAGCAATTAATGATGGAAGAAAACCTCAATATAGTAAATTTATAATGCAAAGTCATGATATTATTTGGATAGAAAAAGGAAAAACAGGTGGAAAACACTCAGAATTAACAACTAGAGTTACAAGATTTATGAAATTACAACAAAAAGATAAGAGTTCTGAAAATAAAACTTTACGAATTTGGATGATGGATGCTGCAGGTAATGTAGGAGGATGTAGTTTAGAATACAAGATAGATACTGAACCACCACATCAAACAGAAAGAAGTGAACGTAGTGAATGTGAAACTAAAGACGGAAGCACTTATTATAAAGTTTGTGAATTCCAAGATGATGAAAGTGGACTAGTAGGTTCTGCAAATGGAGAATCTGTATCTAAGAAGAGATATTGTGATCCAGATGGAGGAGCTTGTTATAGAGCAAGAGATAAAGCAGGTAATGAAGAATTCTGTCAAAAACCTAAGAAGAGTTGTAAATGCGTTAATCCTGGATGTAGATAAAAATATAAATTTTAATTTATTTAATCATATAAAGGAGGTGGATGTATGAAAATAAATATTAGAGCTAAGGACTTTGAAGTTACAGATTCTATTAAGAAATATGTAGAAGATAAGGCAAGTAAACTAAATAAGTTTATAAAGAAAGAAGATATAGATTTCAATGTATTACTTTCTGGAAATAAAGTTACTAATTATAATATAGAGTTTACTTTAAATACTGGTACTTTATATATAAGAGCAGAAGAAAAAAATCCTGACTTATATGCCGGTATAGATTTAGCTTTAGAAAAGATAGAAAGACAGATAAGAAAAAATAAAACTAAGTTATCTAAGAGAAGAGAAGAAATATTTATATATGAAGAAATTGAAGAAATAAAAGAAAAAGATAATAAAAGTATAGTTAAAAGAAAACAAATAGAATTAATACCAATGAATGAAGAAGAAGCTTTATTACAAATGGAGTTATTAGGACATGATTTCTTCATATTTAAAGATTCTGATTCTATGGATATAAAAGTTTTATACAAAAGAAAAGATGGAAATTATGGACTTATAGAGGAAGATAAATAAGATAGTTCATCAAAAGACTTGTAATAACAAGTCTTTTTTTGTTAGAATTACTTTAGGTGATATTATGAATTTTTTAAAAAGATTATTTGATCAAGACTATAGAGAATTAAAAAAGTTTTCTCTAATAGCAGATAAAATTGAAGATTTAGAAGAAGAATATTCTAAACTTTCAGATTATGAATTAAAAGCAAAAACAGATGAGTTTAAAAATAGATTAGAAAATGGAGAAACATTAGATGATATTTTAGTTGAAGCTTTTGCTACTGCAAGAGAAGCAGCTTTTAGAGTTATTAAAGAAAAACCATTTTATGTTCAATTACTAGGTGCTATTGCTATACATAAAGGTAATATAGCAGAAATGAAAACTGGAGAAGGTAAGACATTAACTTCTGTATTACCAGCTTATTTAAATGCATTAGATGGTAAAGGTACACATATAGTAACAGTTAATGAATATCTAGCAGATCGTGATGCTAAATGGATGGGAAAAATTCATGAGTTTTTAGGACTTACTGTTGGTATAAACTTAAGGGATTTAACACCACAAGAAAAGAAGAAAGCTTATGAATGTGATATTTTATATACTACTAATAATGAACTTGGATTTGATTATTTAAGAGATAATATGGTAACTCATAAAGAAGATAGAGTACAAAGAAAACTTAATTTTGCAATAGTAGATGAAGTTGACTCTGTTTTAATAGATGAAGCTAGAACTCCACTTATTATATCTGGAGGAGATTTAAAAAATGTTTCTTTATATGAAGCTGCAGATAGATTTGCTAAGAAATTAAAAAAAGATGTAGATTATATATATGAAGAACAAAATAAGACAGTTACACTTACAGAAGAAGGAGTTAAAAAAGGAGAAAAAGAATTCCATTTAACTAATCTTTATGAAGTATCTAATGCTAACTTAATTCATCATATTAATCAAGCTTTACGTGCAAATTTCTCAATGAGAAAAGATGTAGATTATGTAGTTAATAATGGTGAAATAGTTATAGTTGATCAATTTACTGGACGTTTAATGAAAGGAAGAGCATATAGTGACGGTCTTCATCAAGCTATAGAAGCTAAAGAAAATGTTAAGATTAATCAAGAAACTAAAACTTTAGCTACTATAACATTTCAAAACTTATTTAGAATGTACAATAAGTTATCTGGTATGACAGGTACTGCTAAGACTGAAGAAGAAGAATTTAATGATATATATAATATGAGAGTTATTTGTATTCCTACTAATAAAAAGATAGAAAGAATAGATGCTCCAGATTTACTATATCCTACACAAAAAGGTAAATTTATTTCATTAATAGATGAAGTAGAAAGAAGACATAAGTTAGGACAACCAATACTTATCGGTACAATAGCAGTTGAAACTAATGAATTGATTAGTCAAATGTTGACAGCTAAAAAGATAGATCATGAAGTCTTAAATGCCAAAAATAATGCTAGAGAAGCAGAAATTATAGCTAAAGCAGGAGAAAAAGGTGCAGTTACAGTTGCTACTAATATGGCAGGGCGTGGAACTGACATTAAACTTACAGAAGAAACTAAGACTCTTGGAGGATTATGTGTTTTAGGAACTGAAAGACATGAATCAAGAAGAATTGATAATCAGTTAAGAGGAAGAAGTGGAAGACAAGGAGATCCTGGATATAGTCAATTTTATGTTTCTATGGAAGATGATTTAATGGTTAGATTTGGAACAGATGGTCTAAAGAATATGCTTATTAAATTAGGTTTTGAAGAAACAGAAGCTATAACAAGTAAGAGATTTACTAAAGGGCTTTCTTCAGCACAAAAAAGAGTTGAAGGAAATAACTTTGATATTCGTAAGAACTTATTACAATATGATGATGTTATGAATAATCAAAGAGAAATAATGTATGCTAAAAGAAATGAAATATTAGATAGTGAATCTATACATGATAGTATTTTAGTAGCAGTAGAAAATCATATTACAGATGTAGTTAAATCTAAATTATTAGATAGTGAAAAATTAACAAAAGAAGATTTACAAGAAATAGTAGATTATTCTAATACATTACTTAAAGATGATATTAGTATGGATGAAATATCTTCAATGGACCCAGATGCAATAATTTACTTTGTAAAAGAAAAAATATTAAGTGAATATCAAGAAAAAATAAAAGAATTACCAACTGAAGTAGTAGAAGAATTTGAAAAAGTTATAACTTTAAGTGTAGTAGATAAATATTGGACAGAACACATAAATTCTATGGAACACTTTAGAGAATCAATTTATTTAAGAGGATATGGTCAACAAGATCCACTTAGAGCTTATACGGTTGAAGGTTTTGAATTCTTTAATAAGATGTTACAAAATATAGATCAAGAAATAACTTTATTCTTAGTTAAATCTGAGATATCTCAAAATCAAGAAAGACAAGAAATATCTAAGTCAAAAATGACTAACGATGGAAAAGTTAAATTAAAAAATAAACCTAAAAAGACAGAAAAAAAAGTAGGTAGAAATGATCTATGTCCATGTGGAAGTGGTAAGAAATATAAACAATGTTGTGGAAAATAACTCGTAAGATCTCATAAGAGAAAATACGAGTTTTTCTTTTTATCAAAGAATAGCACAAAATTGGCATTAGCACCATTTTATATCTGTATTTTAAAGTGAATATAAAAAAGTATGATATAATAATATATGAAGATTGGAGACATTATGTATTTTTCATTAGATGATATAGATGAATTGGTTATTTCAGGAAGAAGTAGACTTGATAATTCAGGTGAATATGATATTTCATATTATGAAAATTATGTAAATGAAAATAGTAAAATAATATTGGAATTAATGAAGGACTATTATAAACAGCTTGATTTAATAAAAGATAAAAAGACAAAAGATAGAATTTTAGAGACAGAAAAATATTTATTGAAGGTATATAAAATTAATAAAAAGAAAGAACCAAAGAAAGAATATGAAGAAAGTAAATATAATTCACCAAATAATGGATATGCTGGTTATTTAGGAACACATAAATATGCAGCATTTATTGAAAAAGATTTAACTAATCTTGCTGTTGAAAGTTGTTCTAACCTAATAAATTTTATGAATAGGATGTATGAATATTATAAATTTTTGGAAATGAAAGGTCTAAAAGATAATGTTACTTTATACCAGATGTTTTCTGTTGCAAAAAAGGCTTGTTCAAAATTTGGGATTCATTCTCCTGATCCATTAACTATTTATGAATCTTTTACAGAAGATCCATATGATACAAAACAACAATTCTTATCACTTGAAGTAAGGGTGGATGAAGAAAATTCTATGAAAGAAAACATTTTGTTTAGTTCTATTCCATATACAGTAACATTACCAGTCTTTTCATATCAAGGTCCTAGTAAACAAGAAATTCCAGTAAAAGATAGAACACCACAAGTTTTATATAACAAATCTTATATTTTAAATTTAGAAAATTCAAATGATGGTCTAGATCATCCAGGTTCTCCTAAAGTTAGATAATTTTTCAAATTAATATATATTTTTTTTAATTCTTCAAGAAATATAGAATTGACAATAATAAAGTAATTTATAATATTCTAGCATTTTTATAGTTATATAAAATAATAAGTTAGAAGGTAAAAATATGTTTGGAGAAAGAATAAAATTTTAAGAAAATTATGAAAAATATTTGAAAAAATTAGAAAAAGAAAAAATAAAACAATTAGAAGAAGCAAAATATAAATTTTAGAAATTGAGATATAATTCTACAGTTTAATCAATAATAAAAACTGCTTATAAAAACATAATTATTAGTAATATTGCATTAGATTTATTAGAAGATTTATGTTTTGATAGAAAATCTCATGGAACACAATATTTAGCTGAAGTTATAGATAGTTTAATATCATGAGAGAAAAGTTTTTGAAGAAAAAGAATATAATGATTTTTCTGATTTTAACGATCAAATAAATACTCATTATTCACATGGAAATGAATATTATGAATAAGGAATGATTAAAATGCCACATTATAATGCTTATGATAGTTTTAAAACCAAAAAAAGTATAGAGAAAAAGCAAAGAGCTAAAGAAAGAGCTTTTGAGAAGAAAACTGAAACAGTAGATAATTTTATTATTGATTCTTGTGATGAATATGGAGTTGTTATTGAAGTTAGATATGACGATGCATATATACTTTATAATGGAGAAGTAGTATTAGCAAAACTAAGAAAAAATATTAACTTGGTTTGTAATCAAGTCGTTTTTCCTGGGGATAAAGTAGATTTAGAAAAAGTAAAAGATGGATATGTCATTAATCATTTATTAAATAGAACTTCAATGCTATCAAGAATAAAAAAAGATAGCACAAGATTAAATGATGTTGGATTAACAAAGAATATTGCTTCAAATGTTGATTTGGCTGTTATAGTTGTTGCTGCAAAAGAACCACCATTACATCCAAAATTTATTGATAGATATTTAATGATACTTCAAAACAGCAATATTCCTTCTATAATTTGTTTAAATAAATGTGATTTAAAGACAGAAGAAGATGAAGAAATTCTTTCTACTTATAGAGATTTAGGAATAGATGTAATTGAAACATCAACATATAGTAATATTGGTATTGATAAATTAAAGGCACAATTAATTAATAAACAAGCTATATTTGTTGGAAATAGTGGAGTTGGTAAATCATCTCTTACTAATTCAATTATGGGAGATGATGAAATAAAGACAAGTCATGTCAGTGATAAAAGTAAGCGCGGAAGACATACAACAACAACTTCAAAATACTACATATGGGAAGATAATTCTTCAATTATAGATACTCCTGGTATAAGAAGTCTAGATGTTTCAACCTTTAGTCCAATTGAAATTCAAGATTATTTTCCTGAATTTGAAAATTGGAGAGATAAGTGTAAATATAGTGATTGTCTTCATTTTAATGAACCTTGTGATTCTTGCATAGTTAAGCAAGGAGTGACAAGTGGATTTATTAGTCCAGAACGTTATGAAAGTTATTTAAAAATTATGAGTGATATACTAGGTAAAAAACATTATGAAAGTATATTGAGTGAAGTTGCGCCAGATTGCAAAAAAACTGTTGATATAAATTTTGAGGTCAAATTACCATAAAAAATATATGATATAATCTATATAGAGAAGGTATTAATAAAAATGACAGATTTACAAAAAGAACAAATTAAGAAAATTGTTTATAAATTTTCAAATTTAGCTAATGTTAATAATGAAAATGTTTGTAATAAATTGATTTTAAATTTATCTACTATGAAAGAGGAAGATGTTATTGACTATTTGTTAGTTAATATTAATAATTTGGTAGAAGCAATGAGAATCAAGCCAGAAGATGTTTTTAATAATATAGATTTAATTACATCATTATCTGATAAATATTCTACAAAAGAAGCTTTAATGACAAGACTAAATTGGTTAAAAAGTATGAATATGATGGATTTACAAATGTCTCTATCTGATAATCATAAATTAGTAATAGAAGCATTTGATAAATTTAATCAAATGATTGGAACTAAATTTGATGCTTATTATACTGGTGGACTAATGGGATATTTAGCAACTAATCATCCTTTAGAAAGATATCATAGTGACTTAGATTTATTTATAAATGAAAAACAATTATATTCTTTATATGAACTTGTAAATGAAAGTGATGAATTTGAATTTATAAGTAATATGGATAATAAAGAAGAAAATGGTCATGAATTTAAAGTTCAATATAAAGAAACACCTATGAGTATTGGGTTGTTCTTGTTTGAGAGAAAGCCTAATGATGAAATAGTTATCAAAGAGTATTATCATAAGGATAAAAATCCAAGTGAAGAATTGCTAGTTAATGAGAAACATTTAGCTCCTAATTATGCTAAAATGGTATTTTCAAATGATATTAGATTACATAATAATATTCCATATAGAATGCAAAGCTTAGAAAGTATTTATAATGCTAAAAAGGATTCTAGACCTAAAGATAGATATGATGCAGCTATAATTAAAGATAGTGTTGATTTAATGATTGATTATCAATTAGATACTCAAAAGCAAGATAATTATGAGGTTAAAGCTAAAAGTTCAAACAATTCAATTATAACTATAATTGAAACAAAAAATTTAGAATGTGGGAAACATCTTTAAATTCTATTTTTATAATGAAGTAACAGTTATATAATTTTTAATAAGAGGTAGTAATGGAAAAGTTTTATTTAGAAAAACCTACATTAAAAAGAAAAGAAGAAGCAATAGATTATTATAATGAACATATAAAATACAATGCTGATATGAATGATACGGGTGGTATTAATCAATTTTTAAAAGAATCAACTTATGAAAATTGGTTAAAAGAATTAGAGAAAAAAACTAATCTTAATTATATGAAAACTATTGGATGGGCTCCGTCAATAACGTATTTTCTTATTAGGCAAAATGATAATAAAATAATAGGTATGCTTAACTTAAGATATAATGTAACAAAAGAATTGATTGCTAAAGGTTGTTCGCATATTGGTTATGGTATTAGACCTACAGAAAGAAGAAAAGGCTATAATAAAATCAACTTATATTTAGCTTTATTAGAAGAACAAAAAATAGGTGAAAAGAAAGTATTATTAGAATGTTTAGCAGATAATATAGGATCAAATAAGACGATACAAGCACTAGGAGGAGAATTAAAAGAATCTAAAATAGATAAGTGGGATAACGAATTAACAAATTATTATTGGATTGATGTAGATAAATCTATTGAAAAATATAAAAAATTATATGAACCATTTATAGTAAATTATTAGGTGTTATGTTGTGATATTCTTAATGATATAATATCTTAATATGATATAGGAGCTAGAAAAATAGTATATAAATAAAAAAAGGAAAATTAGTAATAACACATTATAGTTGTTTATAGTGTGTTTTTTTTAAAACAAAAATTTTATTAGAAACAAAGATATTAAGAAAATATATTGTATAATTATTATAAGGTGATTTTATGGAAAAAGAAAAATTATTAAAACATATTTCTAAAGAAATAAAAGAAGGTAGAAATGTTGACTTAGATTATGTTATTAATCAAATACCATATAAAATTAGATTTCAAAAACCTGATTTTGAAAAAGGAATAAATATTCCTAGTATTATAGCTATACCATTGTGTGAAAAAATAAGTAAAAGAATGGTTTTAGAATCAAATAATTTTGAAACTGAAAATTTTGAAAATATACTTAGTCAAGGGATAGAAACTGGAGCTAAATTAGTTAACTTAACCAAAGACAAACCTGCAGTGATTCTTGTTCCATTAATTCCAAATGGTAAAAATTCAATATATTTTCAACAATTATCTCGAGGGTGCTTTGAATTAGAACCAGAAGACAATTGCTATAGAATAGATGAGCAAATTGCTAAAATGATTGATGAAGCTAAAGTAACTGTTAAAGAAGAAATAGACGTGGATTTAGAAGATAAAATATTTTTAAATGGTTATTCAAGTTCTGGGGTTTTTGCCCAAAGATTTTCTTTGTTACATCCTGAATTAATACATACAGCGTGTATTGGAGGAGCAAGTGGAAGTATACCAATTCCAATTAAAAACATTGGTTATCCAATTGGTATATCTGATTATAAAGAATTAACAGGTAAAGAATTTGACATGGATAGCTATTGTGAAATTGATTTTACATATTATGTTGGTGAATTAGAAACTATAAATAAAGTTAATACTAGATTTGATGATGATGGAAATCCAGCACCAATGCATGATATGAGTTATTTTGATGTAAGTGTTCCTTCATCTGTTGGAAGACAACAAAGAGAAATCTTTGGATATAATATGTTTGAAAGAGCACAAAAAACAGTCGAAGCCTTAAAAGCAATGGGAATAAAGATTGAACATTATGTAATTCCTGGAAGATCACATAATAATAGATCAGGAAAAGGAGTTGGTGAGTTAGCTGACCCGATAATAAATACTGCATATAATTCTAGTATTATTTCTCCTCCCATGAAATAAATATTAGTAGATAAATATTAAACAGAACATATAAATTCTATGTAACACTTTAGAGAAGTAATATCCTTAAGAGTATATGATCAACAAGATCAACTTGAGCATATACAGTTGAAGGTTTTGAATTCTTTAATAAGATGTTACAAAGTATAAATCAAGAAATAACTTTATTCTTAGTTAAATCTGAAATATCTCAAAATCAAGAAAGACAATAAATATCTAGGTCAAAAATGACTAATGACGAAAAAGTTAAATTAAAAAGCAACCATAAAAAGACAAAAAAAGTAGGTAGAAATGACATGTGCTCATGTGGAAGTGGTAAAAAAATATAAACAATGTTGTGGAAAGTAAGTAATATCAAAGATTTAAAAATCTAAGAGCGAAGAAACTTGAAAAAGCGTGAATTATATAAGTATTTTTATCTAAAAAAAAGCTAAGTTAAAAATAGTATATTAAATTAAGATTTAAGGAGAATAGTATGGAAATTAAAGATTTTGAAGAAAAAAAAGAATTTGCTATGGATTTTTATGAACAAGCAATAGAAATAAATCAAATGGTTCACGATAGTATAAGAGGTTTTCATTACCTATATGGTTATAACTTGCAAGAAGGAAATGAAAGCGAAATTACAAATCCAGAAAAAGTAAAATTAGTAAATAAAAGAAAAAGGCAATTGCTAATTGAATTAGGTAGAGTTGGAGAATATGCTATTAAATACTTGTTATTGGTGCAACAGATACATAATTATCCAAATCAATCTTTTGATGAATTTAAAAAAAAGACTCTTTACAGTATTGGTGAAAAAGGTGTTAGAAACACTTACATAAACCAATATCATTTAGACACTGCTATATTAGATGAAATTTTATATGCAAAGGAACAACACTCTATGCAACCGCTTCATGATTATTCTTATTTGTTTACTATTCTTGAAAAAATGTATCCTGATGTTGTAAAAAGACTTCAAGAAAATTTATTATTAGAAATTAAGGCACAATATTGTTTAGAAAACAAATTATTAACTAAAGAAGAATCTTCAATAGCATCTTTCTTTTCATGTATAAGTTTATTGCCATGGTTAGAATTGTCAGAAGATACTAGCAATGCTTATTTTGAAGATTATAAGAAAATAATGGAAAAATCTGGTGATGCTTTTGTTAGACTAAGATATTTAGAAAACAATGTTGATAATAAAAAATATGATATTAATGAAGTAATGTATTTATTGGATTATTTAATAGATTTTATAACTTTAACTCATGAATATAATAAAGACAATCCTGAAAATAGTATAAATAGTTCATTTTTAAAGAAAAGAATAGCTGAGTATATTTTACCTCAAGATATACATAAATATGATGAATCAATATATTGTATTCCAAGATACAAAGAAGATTTAGAAAGAAGAAAAAATGATTTTAGAGTTGTTTCTGAAGTAATAGATAGATATCCAAATATATTAGAGAGTATTGATTTTTCTCAATTAAAGATTTGGAAAGACTACTCTCGAAATGATATTAATTTTGAAGAAGTAATATCGAATTTTATTGGTAATTTAATAGAATTTCGTGACAATGAAGAAGTTTTACTAAATAACTTTCCATTATTACTACCAAAAAAGCACATAACAGAGATAAAACAATTTATGAATAAAATTGGTATTATATTAAGTACGATAGAAAAAAGATATTCAGGAGTTTTGTGTGTTCCTATAGAAGATTTAAGAAGAGGATATAAATACATAGAAAATTCTGATGTTTCAATAGAATCATTAATTTCTGGCATCAATAAGGCTCGATATATTGAAGGATTAAAAAATTCTTCAAATCCAAAATTACCATTAAGACATCGTTGATAATATCATTACTTTTAAATTTAATACAAATAAAAACAGCAAAAATTTAGATACCTTAGAATTTATATATTATTTTTGATGTGAAATAATAGTAGTTAAAAATGTAAATATTTTTGTTAAAAATCCATAATATTTAAAGTGACTATATTTAAGGTAGTGATATAATTTTGAATAAGAGGTAGTTAATGTAAAATATAATTAGCTTTTAGAAAGGATATAAGATGAAAAGTTTTATAGAATTAAAAAATGTAAAAAAAACATATGTAATAGGAGAGCAAAAATTTAATGCTTTGGATGGGATAAATTTAGAAATTAATCAAGGTGAGTTTGTGGTAATTTTAGGACCATCAGGAGCAGGTAAATCAACACTACTTAATTTATTAGGTGGAATGGATAAAGCTACATCTGGTTCAATTATAATAGGTGAAGATAATATAGCTAAATTTAATGATAACGAGTTAACAAGATATAGAGCACATGATGTTGGTTTTATTTTTCAATTTTATAACATAATGCCAACATTAACTGTTGAAGAAAATGTTAATTTAATAAAAGATGTAACAAATACTTCTAAAGATGCCAAAGAGGTCTTAAAAAGTGTTGGCATATCAAGACATGCTGATAAATTTCCACAAGAATTATCTGGAGGAGAACAACAAAGAGTATCTATAGCAAGGGCTATAATGAAAAATCCTAAGGTTCTTTTATGTGATGAACCAACTGGAGCTCTAGATTCAAAAACAAGTGTAGAAATATTGAAACTATTAAGAGAACAAAGTGATCAAGATACGACAGTTATTATAGTTACTCATAATGCTTTAATAGCTAATATAGCAGATAGAGTTATTAAAATTAAAAATGGAAAAGTAGAATCTAATGAGTTTAACAAGCATCCAATGAAGATTGATGAGGTTAAATGGTAATTATGTTAAAAAGAAAAATGCTTAGAGATATTCGTAAAAATTTATCTCAATTTATAACAATCTTTTTAATGGTTATGATAGGAATAATGGCTTATTCTGGAATCAAATCATATATGGATGGTATGAGTAGAACAGCTGATAAGTTTTACTCTGAAAATAATTTGTTTGACTTAAATGTAGTAGGAAATTTGAATCATGATGATTTAAAAAATATTAAAAGTATAGATAATGTTAAAGATGCAGAACTTAAATTATCAGTAACAGCTATTACTGATAATGATAAAACTTTACTTTTGAATTTTATTGAATCTAATAATATATCTAAATTTTTTGTTTATGAAGGAGAAAAATTTAATGCTAAAAAGAGTGGTATTTGGTTAGATAGATTTTATGCTCAAAAAAACAATATAAAAGTAGGAGATACTGTTCTTGTAAAATATGATGGTATGATTTTACATGAAAAAGTTTTAGGTATTATTAATGTACCAGACCATTTATATGATAGAAAAGATGAATCAGAAATATATCCAGATAAAACAAAATTTGGTTTTGCTTATATGAGTACTAATGAAATATCAGAAGATTATGTTAAAAAATTAGTGATGAAAAAGCTTAATATTTCAGATGAAAATATTTTAAATAAAATTATTCCAAACTTTAATTATAAAGAATATATTCCATTTTCGAGTATAATGGTTAGTCTTAAGGATAAAAGTAAAAAAGACTTTGTAGGAAGTACTATATCATATAAGATAGAGAATGCTAAAGTAGTAGTAGATGTTAAAAATACTCTTTCTTATGGAACTTACCAAGGAGAAATAGATGAAGGTAAAACTTATGTTGGGGTTTTTTCAGGTATTTTTATATTTATAGCAATACTTTCTGTTATAACTACTATGACTAGAGTTATTAATAAACAAAGAATACAAATAGGAACTTTAAAAGCATTAGGATTTAGTAATAGAAAAATTTTATTTCATTATATTAGTTATGGATTTTGGATAAGTTTAATTGCTTCAATATTAGGTTTAATTTTAGGATATTATGTAATTGGTAACATGTTTATAAATTTTGAAATGTCTTTTTTTGAAATACCTAGTGGAGCTCCATATATGGATATAACTAATTATTATGTTGCAGCTTTAATAGTATTATTAGTTAGCTTCATAGTTTATATGACAGGAAGAAGTATACTTAAAGAAAATCCTGCTGAAACATTAAGAAATAAGATACCGAGTGTTAAAGGGAAAATATTAGCGATTACTAAAAATAGATTTTTTAAAAAACTTAATTTTGCTATTAAGTGGAATATAAGAGATATTTTAAGAAATAAAGCTAGAACTTTTATGGGATTTGTTGGAGTTGTTGGTTGTTCAATGTTGATAGTATGTGCTCTAGGAATGCTTGATACTGTGAATAATTTCATTAAATTGCAATTTGAAGATTTATATAATTTTAAATATAAGTTAATTATAAAAGAAGATATTAAAGCTAATGAATTACAATCATTATATGATAAGTATGGTACTAATACTTCTAAAACTATATTAATTGAAACAAAAGAAAAAAATGGAACAAGAAAAATCAATAATATATTTATTACTGATGCAAATGACTATGTAAGATTTATTGACAACAAAGATAAGTTTAAAGATAAGCCAAAAGATGATGGGGTATATATTACTTATAAATTAGCAACAAGTAAAGGTTATAAATTGGGAGATGAAATAACATGGCATATATATGGAGAAAGTAAGTATTACAAATCAAAAATTATCGGTTTTAATAAGGATCCTCAAAACCAAAATATATCTATGAGTAGAAAATATTTGGAATCTTTAAACATAAAGTATAAACCTGATACTATATATACAAATATAGATTTAAGTAAAGTTAGTGAAATTAAAAATATAAAATCTATTCAAAATGTTAAAAGCTTAAAGGAAGATATGAATGGAATGCTTTCGATGATTAAGAAAATGTTGGTCTTAATTGTTAGTGTTGCTGTATTACTTGGAGTAATAATTATTTATAATTTAGGTATTATTTCATATACAGAAAAAGAATATCAATTTGCTACTTTGAAGGTATTAGGATTTAAAGATAAAAAAATAAAAAATATCTTTATTAAACAAAATAATTTGATTGCAATTATATCAATTTTATTTGGTCTTCCATTAGGTTTTTGTTTAACAGATTATTTATTTCAAAATGCTATGCGAGAAAATTATGATATTGGTACTTTTATTACAAATAGAACATATATAATTGCATCTATTGGAACATTTTTAGTTTCATATATAGTATCAAAATTTTTAGCAATAAGAATTAAAAAAATAGATATGGTTAAAAGTTTAAAATGTAATGAATAATATTTAGTACTATAATAAAAAATTTGAAAAATTAATTTACGAGTTTTTTGTTATTAATGATATAAACATTTTTGTTCAAATAAATAAAATATTGTACAATTTAATTAGAATAAAGGAGAATATTAAAATGAAGACAAATATATCAGCATTAATGAATTTAATTTCAGAAGTAGAAAAAAATTTAAGTTCAAAGATTTATAGCATAGAAGATTATGCTTTAAATATATCTATAGAAGAACTAGATGGAAAAGTTAATTTAGTAGAAGACAATAAAAAAATATTTAATTTAAATTTAGAAGAAATAGAAAAAACTTCTAAAGAATTATCAAGATTAAAAGCTATTTTATATGAAAAAAATAATGAATTTAAATTAAGTGATGGTAGAACTATTCAACAAGCTATAGTAGATAATACTAATTTAAGAAAGCTTAAAACAACATATGAAAATTTATTGTTACTAAAAAATACTAAAAAAAGAGTTACAGAAGTAAATAATTCATATTTTGAATCTAAAACATTAAATTTTGATCAAAATAAACTAAAAAAGAGACTTGAAGAAATAGATAGCGAAATACAAAAAACTGATTTTGAAATTTCTAAATTAAATTCAGTAGAATTCAGCATTTAATTAATTGGTTCTACTAAGTTACTTCGTAGATTAAATAAAAATAACTATTTTTAGCCAAAGCATTCTTGTTGTCATTTATTTATATATTTGCTCTAAATAATTTATAATTTATTTAAATTTTTAAGTTTAGAATTTATATATTACAATTTATAATTATTTACAATTAACTTTTAGAGTAAATATTTTTGATTCAAATGTTAAATTTGACAATAAGAAATGCGACCAGCTTATTATTTTAATTCCAAATGGGATTAGTTTAATAGCTGGTTTTATTTTTATAGTTATAAAATTTATACATATAATTAAATTTGAAAAAAGTAAAGACAAATAGGAATAAATATATATATTTGCATTCAATTATATGTGATATACTTTGTATAGAAAGTAATAGTGAGGATGTATTATGAAAGTAATAACTTTTCAAACTAAATCAGCTTTAGAATATTTGATAAAGAATGGTTATTTAATATGTGAAAATAAATATGTTGATACAAAAAAAGCAGGTCTTACTTATAACTGGCTTATAAATAACATGAATAAAAAAGTAGAAAATAAAACTACAGCTAAATATCCAATTTGGTGTTGGGTAAAATGTAATAATTCTATTTGTCCACCTAAGCATAAAGGTAAAAGAGTTGAAGGTTTTGATGTGAAAATTACCTTTAACGTAAAAGAAAATGAAATATTTATAACTGATTTTAGAAGATATTCATTTTTGTTAAGTAACCTTTATATTCCTGATAATAAAAATGATAAAGCTAAATTTGAAAAACTTTTAAAAGATCATAAAATAACAAAAGAAGAATTAAAAGCATATGTTAGAAAAGACAAATTTAATGAATGTAGAAATGATGAAAAATTTATAGAAGTATGTAACATAATAGAGAAAAGCTTTGATAAATGTATTACTACTGATAGTAATATTTTACAAGGTTGTGTTTGGAAAATAGATTATAATCAAATAGAAACTATAGAAATATTATCAAAAGATGATGGTTATGTTTATGGCTCTTTAAATTATAAAAAGAAAAATGGTAAAAGAAGAGACTGGGTATCTGAATATTATAAAATGTTAAAATAAAAAATTAAATATATTTTCTAAAAAGTATATAAGAAAGGATTTGCTATGAAATATAGTTTAGTAGATGCTAGTATAGATGATATAGATTATTTAAAACAAGCTAAAAGTAATACTATTTATACTTATGCTAATAATTTAACAGAAGAAGAAAAAATTAAAATAAATAATTATATTGATAATTCTATTTCTAAAGAATTAAAAGAATATAAGATAATACTATTTAATAATAAAACTATTGGATGTCTTTTAATAAAAAAACAAGATGATGGAGTATTGCTTGATGAAATATATTTAGAAGAATCTTATAGAAATTTAGGTATAGGAACATATATTATAAAAAATATATTAGATATTAACAATATTGTTTATTTATGGGTTTATAAAGAAAATAAAAAAGCTGTTTCTTTATATAAAAGATTAAACTTTATTATAGTAGATGAAACTGAAAGTAGATATTATATGAAATATCAAAAATCTTTAATAGTTGAATTTAAAGTTATGACTTTAGAAGAAAATATAGATTTAGTAAAATATGCATATAAAGAAAAGGATAAAACTTTAGATATGTATAAATATGTTACTAGTCTTTTTCCAGAGTTAAAAGAAATAAAAAAGGATTTAGATATAAATAAACAAATTGAAGATATTGTTAATAAGAGATATTATGATAACTTTGATTTGCTAAATCAAAAAATAACAGAATATACTAATATATGGAATAAATATAATGATATATACTTAAAAAGCTTATCTGAATATTTTGATATTTCTAATCTTAAAGTATCTAAAATTATTGCAAATGTGGGTATTATACCTATATTTCCTAGATATTTAGATACATGTAGTTTTTCTATAGGTATAGTTGATGAAGAAAAATTAATAGAAACTACATCTCATGAAATATTACACTTTTTTTGGTTTGAAAAATGGAAAGAAATGTTTCCTAATTATAAAAAAGAAGAATTTGAAACTCCTAATTTAATATGGAAATATAGTGAAATGGTAGTTGATCCTATACTTAATTCTAAAGATTTTAATGATATTTTTAAAATTAATTATAAAGCATATGATAGTTTTTATGAATTATATGATGGTGAGTTAAAAGTTATGGATAAGCTAAAAGAAATATATAATAAAAATATTAATATTTCTCAAAAAATGTTGTTAGGATATGAATATATTAAAAAATTAAATATATAGAAGTTATGAACATAATTGTTTATATTGAAGGAATTTAAATGAAAAGAATATTGGATAGATTGTTTATAATATTACCATATATCACAATACAATTAGTATTTTACTTAATACTAATTAATTGGTTTTATGAAATCTTTTTCTTTGTACTAGTTATATTTAGTATAATTTCTTTAGCGTTTATATTTCATTTAATATACGATAATAAAGAAGAAGATTCATATAAGTTAATTTGGATATTTATTTTGTTTTTTATACCTATATTTGGATCGTGGTTATATTTTACTGCTGCTAATAAAAAGACTTCAAAACCTATAATTAAAAAAATAGAAAAAGGTAAAAAAGATGTAAAATATAAACTTTTACCTAATAAAAATGTCAATTTAGAACTAAAAGAAGAAGATAAGAAAATATATGAAATATTAAATTATGTAGTTGATAAAGCTAATACTAATATAAATTATAATGAATATGCTAAATATTATTCACTTGGAGATGAAATGTATTTAGATATGATAGAAGAACTTGAAAAAGCAGAAAAATTTATATTTTTAGAATATTTTATTTTAGCTAAAGGAAAATTTTTGAATTCTATTATGAAAATATTAGAAAGAAAAGTAAAAGAGAATGTTGATGTAAGAATACTATATGATGATTTTGGAAGTATGACTACTTATTCTTTTAAAAATATTTTTATATTAAATAAAAAAGGAATTAAATGTAATGTTTTTAATCCTGTTACATTTATTACTTCTACACTAAATAATAGAGATCATAGAAAGATGTTAATAATAGATAATAAAGTAGTATTTAGTGGTGGTATAAACATAGCAGATGAATATATAAATGAAAAAGTTAGATTTGGTCATTGGAAAGATATAGGTTTTCAACTTAGAGGTAAAGCAGTAGAAAATTACACATATATGTTTATGGAATTTTGGAATGCTTATTCAAAAAATAGATTAAGTGATAAGATATTTGAAAAAGTATATTCAAACAAAAACAAAGATGGTTATATAGTATCTTATTATGATTCACCTAGTAATAAAGAAGAAATTACTAATAATTTATATATAAAATTATTAAATAATAGTAAAAAGTATGCATGGTTTTATACACCTTATTTAATGGTTAATAAAAAGTTAAATGAAGCATTAAAAAATGCAGTAAAAAGAGGAGTAGATGTAAAAATATATATTCCTAAGATACCAGATAAAAAAATAGCATACAAAATGACTTTAAGTTATGCTATTGATTTAGTAAAAGAAGGTATAGATGTATTAACTTATACTCCAGGTTTTTTACATGCAAAAGCAGTGTTAATAGATAATGAAATAGCATGTATTGGAACAGTTAATTTAGATTATAGAAGTTTATTTTTAACTTTTGAATCTAACTCTATTTTTTATAAAAGTAGTATCATTAATTTTCTTAAAAAAGATTTTATTAATACATCTAAAAAATGTTCTAAATTATCAAAAAAAGTATTTAAAAAGAATAAAAAATTGATTAATAAAATAATAAATAAGATATTAAGATTTCTATCTCCGCTATTTTAGTATATAATAAATAATGTTTATTTGGGAATTACAAATGAAAGATAAATTTTTAAAAAGTTATAATGAATTTTTTTGGATTTTTATAATAGGTAGTTTTATTGGTTTTGTTCATGAAAATTTATTAATGATTTTTAAAGGACAAATGGCATTAAGACAAGGACTTATATATGAGCCATTGATACCAGTTTATGGTGTTGGTTTTTTAATTTTTTATATTATATATTCGCTTACTAGTTTAGATGAAAATAATAAATTAGTTTCAATATTAAAAGGTTTTATTTTAGGTTTTTTTGGAGGAGGAGTAATTGAGTATTTATTTTCCTTATTGCAAGAAAAAATATTTGGTACAATATCATGGGATTATTCATATTTAATGTTTAATTTTAATGGTAGAACAAGTTTGTTTCATATGACATTTTGGGGTTTTTTTGGAGTGTTGTTTGCATTATTTGTTTTACCATTGCTTGATAAATTTATTAAAAATATAAGAAATTATAAATGGATTACAAAAATAATTACATATATTTTAATATTTGATTGTTTAATATCTTTTTTTGCATGTTTAAGACAAAATGAAAGAAGATATAATAAAAAAGCCAACAATTTTTTTGAAGTTTTATTAGATAAATATTATCCAGATAAATATTTAAATAGTATTTTTAACAATGCAAAAGTAGTGAAGGGAAATAGTAATGGAAAATAAGAAAATATCATATCAAGAATTAAAAGAAAATATAAATACATATTTAGATAGTTTAAATATATTAAATGAAGTAAACGATGGATTAAAAAAAGAATATTTATATGAAGAGATAGCAGATAATATAGAAATATTAAAAGAAAATTTTAATAAAAAAGAAAACTTAAATTTATCAGAAAATGAATTATTGATTGAAGATAATAATTTTTGCTTTTCTGTAATAGTAGAAGATGAAGAAAACTCTAAAAATATTCATGTTATATCTGCTAAAAAAGATTTATATAATAATAGATTTATCTATTTAATTAAAGATACAGCTTTAATAACTATAGATAAAGCAACTGGAGAATATTCTGTAAGAGATAATATTAGAGATGTAGTTAAAGATAATCATAAGTCATATAACAATTGTAGTGTTTATGCATTATCTAAAATTAGAAATTTTACTAAAGAAGGTTTAGAAAAAAATGAAATTATAATGGGATTAAAAAGAACTATAAATCATGATGAAACTATAGATTTTTCTAGTTTTCAAGATCCTCTTTTTATAAGTAACTCTGATCATATCACAGTGGCAAATAGAGTATATTTTGATGTTATTAATTATATTGAAATTGATAATAGAGGTAAAGAATTATTCAATGGATATCAAGAATTATCAAATTTAAATGGATATAGAAAATTTACTATAAATAATGATATTTTAGGAATGGATTCTATTTGTAAAATAAGCAAAGAAGAAATAAAAGAAAAATTATCAAAAGAAAGTGATGAAGATATTAAAAAAATATTAGAAAATGAATATACTACAGATAGAGATAAATTTATTTATAGTAAATTATCAGGTGTTAGAAAAATTAAAAGTAGAAGATAAAAATACTAGTTTAAGTATTTTTTTCTTTATTGACAAAAAAATAAAAAAATATATACTAACTCTATATATTTGGAGATGAAATGGGAAATTTAGAAGAAGAAAATATTAAAATAAAAAGAGAAGAAATAGAGAAATTAAAAAATTATAAACATAAACTAATAGATGAATTAATTAAATTATATATTTATGAAGAAGTAAGTGAATATGTAGATGAAGTTTATAATACAGATAAAAATGATTTTAGAAAATTAAGTAAGCTAAAGTGTTTAGATATTAGTAGTAGAGATTATTTAATAGTAAAATTAATGGAACAATATAGAAAACATCTAGATAAAGAAACAGTAAAAGAAGAATTCTTTAAAAAAGTTTGTAGAAGATATGATTTAAAAGTAGAAGATAAACAATCCACTAATGATAAAGTTAGTAATTCTAATAATAAAAAAATATCTAAAATTAAGATTATTAATAAATAAGATATTTATAAAATCTAGTTTATAGTGATATAATAAAATAGATAAGAGGTTATTATGGAAGATAATGATATACTTATAACTCCTAGCAATGAAAGTATTGATGATATCACTAAAAAAGAACAAATAGTGGAATTTCAAGATATGGAGAACTTTATTAACAATAATGATTCAGTAAGTGAAACAGTAGTAGTTAATGAAAAACATATTGAAGAGGAAAATACTCCTACACAAATAAATATAGAAAGTGTTAAAAAAAATAAAATAGATTATTATTTTATAATTAATATTGTTATATTTATAGCTATATTTATAGTTTTATTAACAGGAATATTAAATGCTAATAATGTAAGAGTTAGAATAGCTAAAAAGTATTGTAATTATTTAAAGACATCTGATTTAAAAAAACTAGAAACTTATATTAATAAAAATGATAATTATTATATCAAAGAATTAGAAGATGTAGATAAAAGTAAAATTACATGTATGGTAATAGATACTGGAGAAGAATTAAAGAAAGAAGAAATAGATTTATTAAATAAGCAAAATCTTTTTGATAAAAAAATAACAAAGGCTTATAAAGTATTAATTAACTATAAACTTAATAGTATAGAAGATAATTTTGAAAATAAAAAAAGTTTAATTATAGTTAAAGTAGATAATAATTGGAAATTGTTAAATCCAAATAACTATAATTAATAGGAGGATATATGACAAATAGTAATAAAGTAAGAACAAGATTTGCACCTAGTCCAACTGGATTTATGCATATTGGTAATTTAAGAAGTGCATTATTTGAATATCTAGTAGCTAAACATGAAAATGGAGATTTTATATTAAGGATAGAAGATACTGATCAAACAAGAAAAAAAGATGGAGCAGTAGAGTTTATTTATAAAACACTAGATTTGTGTAATTTAAAAGTAGATGAAGGACCAAATAATCCAAAAGATTGTGGACCATATGTTCAAAGTGAAAGAAAAGATATTTACTTAAAATATGCTGAAGAGTTAGTAGAAAAAGGTGAGGCTTATTATTGCTTTTGTGATGAAGAAAGATTACAAGAATTAAGAGAAGAAGCAGAACTTATGAAAGTTACTTTTATGTATGATGGTAAATGCAAGAATATACCATTAGAAGAAGCAAAGAAAAGAGTAGCTAATAATGAAACATATGTTATTAGACAAAAAATGCCAAAAGAAGGAGTAACTTCTTATGAAGATTTAGTGTATGGAAAGATATCAGTAGAAAATAAATTGTTAGAAGATCAAATACTAATAAAAAGTGATGGATTTCCAACATATAATTTTGCTAATGTAATAGATGATCATTTAATGAATATAACTCATGTAGTAAGAGGAAATGAATATTTATCATCTACTCCTAAATATTTGTTACTATATAAATCATTTGGATGGGAATCACCGGTTTATATACATTTACCACATATAATTAGAGAAGATGGTCATAAATTATCTAAGAGAAATGGTGATGCTAGTTTTATGGATTTATATGATGCAGGTTATTTACCAGAAGCTATTATAAATTATTTAGCACTTTTAGGATGGACACATCCAGATAATAAAGAAATATTTAGTTTAGAAGAATTAACAAGAGATTGGGATAGTACAAGAATAAGTAAATCACCAGCAGTTTATGATATAAAAAAATTAAGATGGATTAATTCTCACTATATAAAACAAATGCCATTTGATAAATTTAAAAAATGGATTATACCATTTATAACTAGTAAATATTCTTTAGAAGATAAAGATGATTTATGGATAAATAGATTATTAGAAATATATCAACAACATATATCTTATGGAGAAGAAATAGTAGATGAAATATCAATCTTCTTTGAAGATAATAATGAAATTAACGAAGAAGCTAAAGATATATTGAAAGAAGAAGCATCTATTAATACAGTTAAGTCATTTAAAAAACAAATAGAAGAATTAGAAGAATTTACTGAAGAAAATATAGTTAATATTATTAATAAAGTAAAAGAAGAAACTGGATCTAAAGGTAAAAGTTTATTTATGCCTATAAGAATAGTTAGTAGTGGATTGATGCATGGTCCAGAGCTATCTGCAACTATATATTTACTTGGAAAAGAAAAGGTATTAAAAAGGTTAAAAAATGAAAATTTATAATACTCTTACAAAAAAACAAGAAGAATTTATTCCTCATAAAGAAAATATAGTTAATTTATATACTTGTGGACCAACTGTATATAGTTATGCACATATAGGTAATTTAAGGACTTATATATTTGAAGATATATTAGAAAAATCATTACAATTTTTAGGTTATGAAGTTAAAAGAGTTATGAATATCACTGATATAGGACATTTAGAAAATGATTCTGATACAGGTGAAGATAAAATGGAAAAAGCTGCAAAGAAAGCTCATAAAAAGATATCAGAAATAGCAGATTTTTATACAAATAAATTTGTTGAAGATTGTAATGAATTAAATATAAAAATACCTAAGATATTTGAGAAAGCTAGTGCTAATATTCCATTTACTATAAAGATGATTGAAAAAATAATAGAAAATGGTTATGGATATGTTTCAAATAATAATGTATATTTTGATGTAAAAAAGTTTAAATCTTATTATGAATTACCTGGAAATAGAAATAATCAACAAGTAGGAGTGAGAGAAACTGTTGATTATGATAGTAATAAAAAGAATCAAGAGGACTTTGCATTATGGTTTACTGATTCTAAGTTTAAAAATCAAGAAATGAAATGGGATTCTCCATGGGGATATGGATATCCTGGATGGCATATAGAATGTAGTGGGATAGCTATTAAAAACTTAGGAGAATATTTAGATATTCATTGTGGAGGAGTAGATAATATATTTCCACATCATACTAATGAAATAGCTCAATCTGAGGCTTATTTAGGTCATAAGTGGTGTAACTATTTTATGCATGGAGAACATTTGAATTTGAAAAATGCTAAAATGAGTAAATCTTTAGGAAATGTAATAACTATTGATTCATTAAAAGAAGATAATATAGATCCACTTGCATTTCGTTTAACATGTTTACAAAGTCATTATAGATCTCAATTAATATTAGATTATGAAGAACTAAGAAAAAATGTTACTTTGTTAAATAAAATTAGAAATAAAGTAAAATTATTAAAAGAAGACAATATATTAGAAAAATATAATTATAAAAGCTACTTAGATCAATTTAAAGATGCTATTAATAATGATTTGAATACTTCTTTAATGTTAAAAGCAATGTATGATGTTTTAAAAAGTTCTATATCTAATTCTGAAAAGATATATTTATTAAAAGAGTTTGATAAAGTATTAAGTTTAGATTTATTTAAAGAAGATGAAATAGATGAACAATTAATTAAATATATAGAAGAAAAGATAGAAGAACGTAATCTTGCTAAGAAAAATAAAGATTATTCTTTAGCAGATAAAATAAGAGAAGAATTAAAAGAAAAAAATATAGTTTTAAAAGATACAAAAGAAGAAACTTTGTATGAGATAGTGAGGTAAAATATGAAAAGAATGGATAAAATGATTACTATATTACTTGTTACTTTAGTAGTAGCAGTATTATCTGTAACAGCTATAATAATTTTTAATAGAAATACTTATAAAACTCCAATAAAAAAATTATATGAAGCAATAAATGAAAAAAGTGTAGAAAAGCTTGCTAATACTTATCATCCTTGTTTATCAAAAAATGAAGCTTTTAAAACAGAATTAGAAAGTCAACTTGCTCCAATAAAAAATTATAATTTTAAATACGAATACACTATAAAAAAATCAAGAACTTTATCTAAAAAAGAATTGGAAGAATATAAGAATAATTATAAATATGTATGTAAGATAAAAGTTGAAAAAGGTTATGAAGTAGAAGTTTCACAAACTACAATAGTTAATAATGAAAAATCAACTGATAATAAAAAGATTTTAGTAGGACTTATCGATGGAAAATGGTACCTTATTAAGTAATAAAAATTTAATAGAAGTTAATCCACTAGTATTAGCATATATGGGAGATACTATATTTGAAACTTATATTAGAGAACAAAATATTAATAAAGGTATTTGTAAGATAAAGAATTTAGCAAAGGAAACTTTAAAATATGTGAATGCTAAAAGCCAAGCATCTTTTATAAAAATAATAATTGATAATAATATACTTAAAGAAGATGAATTAGATATTGTAAAAAGAGCTAGAAATAGTAAATCTAATCATAAACCTAAAAGTTGTGATGTATTAACTTATAAGTACGCTACAGCATTAGAGAGTCTTTTAGGATATCTATATTATAAAGATAAAAATAGATTAGAATTTATTTTAAATTATATATACAACATAAAAGTCAGTATTTAGCTGATTTTTTTGTTATAATATAAACGGAGTTAAATTTGTATGTTAGTATGTGGAAGAAATGTTGCAAAAGAAATATTATTAGGAAATAAAAAAATAAAAAAGTGTTATTTACAAGAAGGATTTAAAGAAGAAAATATACTTTCTTTATTAGAAAAAAGAAATATTAAAATAAATTATTTTGATAAAAATACAAAGGATGATTTCTTTAAAATGCCTCATCAAGGTATAATTTTAGATATTGAAGATTTTAAGTATTCTTCTTTAGATGAATTAAATGTAGATAATGCAAAAGTTATTATTTTAGATCATCTAGAAGATCCTCATAACTTAGGTGCTATAGTTAGAACTGTAGAAGCTGCTAACTTAACAGGTATTATTATTCCTAAAGATAGAGCAACAGATGTTAATTATACAGTTGTTAAAACAAGTGCTGGGGCAATTGAAAATGTAAAAATCTCTCAAGTAGCAAATATAAATAGTACAATTATAAAATTAAAAGAGTTAGGTTTTTGGATAGTTGGAACAACTTTAAACGCAACAGATGATTTTAAAGATATTGATTATTCAGGAAAAATTGCTGTAGTAATTGGTAATGAAGGAAAAGGTATAAGTGAATCAACTATTAAACATTTAGATTTTAATGTTAAAATACCGATGTATGGTAAAACTAATAGCTTAAATGCTTCTGTTGCAGCAGCTCTTATGATTTATGAAATTGTAAGAAAAGGTAAAGATGAATAAAGATAATAAATTATTAGAATATAAACATTTAGTGATAAATTTAGTCAATAAATATATAAAACAATATCCTTTTTATAAAAATGATTATGAAGATTTTTATCAAGAAGGTATGATTGGGCTTAGTGAAGCATTAGATAAATACGATTCTAATTCTAAAGCTAGTTTTACTACTTTTGCATATATTTGCATAAGAGCTAAAATGAACAATTGGTTTAGAAAAAATTTAGATACTAGTATTTTAGAAATTAAGGAAGAAATAGACCAAAATTTTATTAGCAATAAATATACAGAAAATGATATAGTATTTATGAATTTAAAAGATAAGATAAAAGAGTATAAATATAATTTGAATTTTGATGATTCTCAAATATTTGAATTATATATTAATGCTTTTAATTCAAGAGAAATTTCTGAACTTTTAGAAATAAAACAAAAAAGAGTAGAATATAAAATATTAAAAATAAAACAAGATTTATTAAAAGAAGATATTAAAAATTAGGTGAAAATATGAAAATAGTTATAATAGGTGCATGTTCAAAAATAGGTATGGAATATGTAAAATTATTATCTAAAAAAGAAAATGATTTAATTTTAATAGATAATGATAAAGAAAATTTAATTAATATTCAAAATAAATATAAAAATAAAGTAAATATGCAAATAATAGCAAGTGATATTATTTCAGAATC
>CAJPPJ010000002.1 GCA_905372515.1 uncultured Eubacteriales bacterium | reverse complement strand
TTGTCACTTTCAAATAATTAAGATACTATTATATCATTTTTTTATAATAAGAAAATAAAGATTAATGTTTTTATTAATCTTTATGACTTAACTTCTTAATTATAAATTCTAATTCTTCATCATTTTTATTTTCATATCTTTTTTGTAACTCTTTAAAATAATTTATATTTTCTTTATTATCTATTAAATCTTTTCCATATTTATATTCAATGTTAGAATATTTTTCTATTCCTTTAGTTAAATAAAATACATTGTAATATCTTTTATCAAAAACTAAAGATTCTTTTATTTTAAATCCTTTAATATGGATAAATCTTCTAAAATCTTCTAAATCTTTTTGAACTGAAACAATTAAAGTATTAACATTCTTTAAATCAGTATCTAATATTTCAATTACTGTTTGACTACCAAGTCCTGCTATTATAACTGTATTAATATCACTTGTTAATTTACTTAGTCCATCAGCAACAAAAAATTTTACATTGGCATTATATTTTTTTTTATTTCTTAATGCTCCTTCTATTGCACTATTTTTTATATCAGTTCCTATTACATTACAATTTTTTTCTTTTTCTAAATAAATAGCAAGCAATCCATGATCACATGCTACATCTAAAACATTAGAGTTTTCTTTAACTTTATCTGCTATAAATCTTAATCTCTTTGACAACATAAGTTTATTATATAATTAAATTAATTTTTTACAAGAAAATAAAGAATAACTATATATTTATTTTTATTGTAGTTAAATAAAAAATCATTGATACTGTGTAATATAGCTGATTTATATCAGTAATACCATAATAAATTTCTTTTTTATTAATTTGATAATTATTATTTTCATCATTTGATTTTTTATGTCTTTCATTAAACTCTTCTATTTCTTTTAAATATTTATCACTATAAATTGTTCCATTTTTAAAAGATAAATCTAAATCTTCTGGAGCAGTTTGTTCTATAGTATATTCAAAAATTTCTTTTGATATAACTTCTAAAGCATTTACTTTATCACTAAATATAATTAAATTTGTAACTATAGTAACACTTAAAAATATTTTTATTAAATTCCTCATATTTTTCCTCCTAAAAATATAAACATTTATTAATATTAAATTTGTTAAGAATAAATTTAATATATATAATAAAGTATTAGGAATTTGAAACATTAAAGTTATTATATATACTCAATTAAGTTTTTACTACAAAAAAATTTGCTATATACCAATTTTTTATAACATCCACTTCATAATTTGATTTTTAATTTTTATCATATCTTTATCATTGGGATGATTCTTTGCAATTCCACCAATTTTTGATAAAAGGCCATAACTATCATATCCTCTACACCAACAAGTCCCGATATATTTTCCACCACTTGAAATGATATAGTTTTGCAAATATTTAGAATAATTCATATATTTAAATCCACATGTATAAAATATTCCTATTTCTTTATTTTTAATATTTTCGTTCTTTAACCATTCAAATATAGATTTATGAAGTCTACTATAATAAATTCCAGAAGCTATAATTAATAAATCAAACTCTTTTAAATCTATTTTTTCTTTACAACTTAATCTAAAAGTTTTAACTGGTAATTGTTCTGAAATATAATCTATAACTTTTTTGGTATTTTTGTGATGAACAGATTCATAGATTATTAATGTTTTTTTAATTTTAATCGCCTCCTATCTATAGGATATACCATAACAAAAAAATAACAAGTATATACTTGTTATTAATTTATTAAGAAATCTTTTAATTTTTTACTACGAGATGGATGTTTTAATTTTCTTAAAGCTTTAGATTCTATTTGTCTAATTCTTTCTCTAGTAACACCAAATATCTTACCTACTTCTTCTAATGTTAAGCTTTGACCATCATCAATTCCAAATCTAAGTCTTAATACTTTTTCTTCTCTTTCAGTAAGAGTTTTTAATACATCATTTAGTTCACTCTTCAACATTTCACTAATAGCATATTTTTCTGGAGACATAGAGCTTTCATCTTTAATAAAGTCTCCTAAATGTGAATCATTTTCTTCACCAATAGGTGTTTCAAGCGATACTGGATCTTGTCCTATCTTATGCACTTCTCTTATTTTATCTACTGGCATTCCCATTCTTTCAGCAAGTTCTTCATCAGTTGGTTCTCTATTTAATTCTTGTTGTAATTGCCTTTCTTCTCTTTTTAATTTATTCATAGTTTCAACCATATGAACTGGTATTCTTATAGTTCTTGCTTGATCTGCTATAGCTCTAGTAATAGCCTGTCTAATCCACCACGTAGCATATGTAGAAAATTTAAACCCTTTATCTGGATCAAACTTATCTACTGCTTTCATTAATCCAATGTTACCTTCTTGTATAAGGTCTAAAAATCTTAAACCTCTACCTAAATATCTTTTAGCAATAGATACAACTAATCTTAAGTTAGATTCACTAAGTTTTTTCTTAGCTTCTTCATCACCTTCTACTGCTCTTTTAGCATATTCAAATTCTTCATCTGCAGATAAAAGTTTAATTTTACCTATTTCTTTTAAATACATTTTTACTGAATCATTTATTTTTACATCTTTACTATTTTCTAAATCTTCAGTAAATAATTCTGCTTCTGTTGCATCTACACTTTCTTCTTCCGAAATAACTTCTATATTATCAGCAATTAACTTATTATATAGTTCATCTAAATTATCAGAATCTACATCTAAACCTTTTAAAGTCTTAGCTATTTCTTCATATGTAATAAATCCCTCTTCTTTTCATTTTTTTATTAAATATTCTTCTCTTTCTTTAAAAGTTTTTAATTCTTTAGACATCTTAAATCCCCTTCTCTAAATTATTTTTCAGTATCCCCATAGTATTTAGATATTCTATTTGCTTATTAACATCTTTTTCTTCTTCAATCATCTTTTGCAAATATTTGATTTTTTGATTAGTTACACATTCATTAATACTTTTAATACAATCAATATAGTAATCCTCACTATATACTTCTTCATCAGTAATTAAAGTTTTAAAGAATTCTCTTTCTTCATCATTCGATATAAACTCATCAAATATTTCAGCAACTTCTACACTTCCATAAACATCATATCTATATAATATTTCATTTAAAATCGCATCAAACTTATTATTGATCATCTGAATATTATAGTTTTTATAAATATCTATAATTTTGTTATTGTATAACATTCCCATTATCAAATCTCTACTAGCAACATAATATTTATTAACTGTTATTTTTTCTTCTTTTTTAGGGCTTTTTACTTCTAAATTAGTATTTTTTTCTAAACTATAATCTTTTAAGCGATTTTCTAGGGTATTATACGATATATCAAAATCTTTTGCAAGTTTTTTCAAAACTAACTCTTTTTCTATAGCGTTATTATTATATTTTAATTTTTCTAATACTTTATTAATATACTCTGTTACTTCTTTAATATCTGTAGTAGAAATATTATCTTTTTGATATTCCATATAATATTCTTGATAACTTTTCGCTTCTTCTATTAAAGTTTCAAATTTTTCTTTTCCATTTTTTAAAACATATGAATCTGGATCATCATTATTATCCAAAGATATTACTTTTATATTAATATCATGTTTTATGAGTTCTTCACCATTATTTATATTTGCAAGTTTTCCAGGATTATCTCCATCAAAACATAAATAAATATTATTAGACAACCTTTTTAATAATTTTATTTGATTTATAGTTAGTGAAGTTCCCATAGTAGCTACTACATTTTTAATACCTATTGTAGAAAGTCTTATAACATCCATAAAACCTTCTACTAAAATTAAATATTTTTTAATTCTTACATCTTCTTTACAAGCATAATAATTATATAATATTTCCCCCTTTTTAAAGATATTAGTTTCTTTAGTATTTATATATTTAGAATCTTTACTATTAGTATCATAAATTCTTCCAGAAAATGCTACTGTCTTATTTTCTAAATTCATTAGTGGAAACATAATACGATTTTGAAAAATATCATGATTATTAGAAATAAGTCCAACATCTTCTAAATCTAATAAATTATATTTTTTTTCTAATTGTTTTACTACTTGATTATTAGAAAAAGATAAACCTATATTAAATTTTTTTATTTCTTCAAGACTTATATTTCTGGACTTCAAATAATTTCTAGCACTACTGCCTTTTTCAGATAATAAATTATTTTGATATAGTTTACTTGTTAAATCATATATTTCATAAAATTTATCAAACTTATTATTTACTTTAATAGTAGTATTTTCTATGTTAATCCCTAATTTTGATGATAATTTACTTAGTGCTTCTTTAAAATCAATATGTTCATAATCCATTAAGAAGTTATAAATATTTCCACTAGCTCCACAAGAAAAACATTTATATATTTGTTTTTCTCGCGATACCGACATAGATGGATTAGAATCATCATGAAAAGGACATACTCCAAAATAATTTTTTCCTTTTTTAATTAAAGGTATATATTCTGATATTAAATCTACTATATCTGTTTTTTTTCTTACTTCTTCTACTATATTATCCATTATTCTCCCTAAAATAGACTTAGTTGACTAGATTCGTCCATTCCATCAAACATATTTAAAAGTCTCATTTCTTTTATAAGTGTGCTTGAAATTTTACCTCGTTTTTCAAATTCTTCTATATTAGTATACTCTTTTATATTTCTTTCTTTAACTATATTTTCTGCAACTATTTCTCCAAGTCCATCCATAGCAATAAATGGTAATAATAAAGTTTTATCATCTATTACTTTAAACTTTTTAGCTTCACTTTCATTAACTCTTGGAGTTAAGAACTTGATACCTCTACTACTTGCTTCTCTAACAACTCTTAAGCAACCTAAAACACTATCTTCTTTATTACTTCTTCCGTAACCTTTTTCTTCTAACATTAAAATAGTTTCATTTATCTTATCATATCCATTTACCATAGCATATACATCAAAATCGTGTTCTCTAATAGAAAAATATGCTGCATAGTAATATATTGGATAATAAACTTTAAAATATGCAATTCTAAGTGCACTTAAAACATAAGCACAAGCATGAGCTTTAGGGAACATATATTTTATTTTATGACATGATTCTATATACCATTCTGGTACATTATGTTCTTTCATAATAGCTGCATATTCTAACCACTGATCTTTTTCTTTAGATGGTTTACCTTTTCTAACAAATTCCATTATTTTAAAAGATTTAAGTGGTTCTATACCATAACTGATAAGATTAACCATTATATCATCACGACATCCAATAATATTTTTAAATTCTATTCCTGATTTTACTAGATCTTGAGCATTATTATTCCATACATCAGTACCATGAGATAAACCTGATATTTTAACAAGCTCAGAAAAGGTTTTAGGTTTTGTTTCAAGTAACATATTAATTACAAAATCAGTTCCAAGTTCTGGAAGACCAAGAGTACCTATTTTACAACCAATTTGTTCCGGTGTTACATTCATTACTTCTGTTCCAGAAAATAAAGAAAGTATTTTCTCATCTCCTACATTAATATTTTTGATATCTATTCCAGATAAATCTTCTAACATTTTTATCATTGTAGGATCATCATGTCCTAGTATATCTAATTTTAATAGACATTCATCAATTGCATGATAATCAAAGTGAGTTGTATACCATTCACCTTTTTCATTAGCAGGATATTGATATGGAGTAAAATCAAAAATATCCATATAATCTGGTACTACTACTATTCCTCCTGGATGTTGTCCAGTTGTTCTTTTAACACCAACTAACTTCTTAGCAATTCTTTCTATTTCCGCTTTTCTAAAATTAGTAATACCTTTTTCTTCTAAGTAAGCTTTCACATAACCAAATGCTGTTTTTTCTGCTGCAGTTCCAACTGTACCAGCTCTAAATACTTTATCTTCTCCAAATAAAACTTTTGTATAGTCATGAGCATGAGATTGATAGTCTCCTGAGAAATTTAAATCTATATCCGGAACTTTATCTGCATTAAATCCTAAGAAAGTAGCAAAAGGCATATCTTGTCCTTCACCTTTCATTAAGCTATCACATTTTGGACATTTTTTCTCTGGTAAATCGTAACCTGAAGAATATGTTTCTGATATACTTTTACCATCTATTTCAAAAATAGAATGTTTACAATTAGGACATAAATAATGAGCTTTTAAAGGATTAACTTCTGTAATACCCATCATAGTTGCAACAAAACTAGATCCAACAGAACCTCTTGATCCTACAATGTAACCATCATCATTACTTTTTTTAACAAGTTTTTGTGCTATTAAATAAATAACATCAAATCCTCCACCGATTATTCCTTTTAATTCTTCTTCTATTCTATTTTCGACATATTCTGGAAGTTCTTCTCCATAAAGTTCATGAGCTTTTTCATAGACTATTCTTCTAGTTTCTTTATCACTATCTTTTATTTTAGGTGAAAATGGTATTCCTTTAGTATCAATAATTACTTCAATATTTTCACATAAATCTAAAATTTTTAAAGTATTATCTACTACTATTTCTTCTCTTAATGATTCATCTAAAAAGTTAAATTCTTCAAGCATTTCTTCTGTAGTTCTAAAATAAGTGTTTGGAATATTTTTAATATTATTTCTATTTAATGGATGTCTTCCTCCACCAGGTACTTTTTGATTTATTAAAATTTTTCTATATATTTCATCTTCTTTATTAAGAGTATGTACATCTCCTGTTGCAACTATTATTTTTCCTCTAGATTTTACTCTTTCAATAATATATTTTATTTTAGATTTTATTTCTTCTATAGATGTAAAATCTCCTAAGTCAATTAATTGTGAATAACATACTGGTGGTTGAACTTCAACAAAGTCATAGAAATCTATCATAGTATCAAGTTCATTTTCAGATACATATCTAGACTCCACAAAGATTTCTGATTGATAACAACCAGAAGAAATTAAAATATTTTCTCTTAACTTTTCTAAAACACTTCTAAGTATCCTAGCTTCTCCTTTATAAAAATATTTAGTATTAGCATAAGATACTATTTTAAATAAATTTTTTAAACCTTCTCTATTTTGTGCTATTAAATTTATATGATAGGTTCTACCAAATTTATGAATATCATCTTTATTAATAATATTCGGTAAATCATCTAGAGTTAAAATATCTCTTGGAGCTATTTTTTGTAACATTTTATGAAATACTAAAGCTGTAGCTTCAGCATCATAATCTGCTCTATGGTGACCTTCTTCACTAAATTCTATTTCATATCTTTTAGTTATTGCTGATAATGAATGTCTTTTTTCTTCGTTATCTAAGAATCTTGATAAAACTAAGGTATCAATTACAGGATTATTTAAATTACCATAATTATTATTAGCTAAACTATTTCTAATAAATGAAACATCAAAGTGAGCATTATGTGCTACCATTGGATAATCTTCAATCCATTCAATAAAATCTTTTACTACTTCTTTTTCACTTCTTTTATCTTTAACCATTTCATTGGTAATAGTAGTTATTTCAGTAATTTTTTCTGGTATAGATATTCCTGGATTAATAAGTTCGTCAAATCGATCTATAATAACACCATTTTTAATTTTAACAGCACCTATTTCAATAAGTTTATCATTTACTGCATTAAGACCAGTTGTTTCTGTATCAAATACTACAAAAGTATCATTTAACATTTCAATATGATTATTAAATACTATTGTCTTATCTATTATTTTTATTTTTTTTAATTCTTCTATTGTTTTAACATCTAATTTTTCAAACATCTTTAAAAGTACTAAAGCTGTAGCTTCAGCATCATAATCTGCTCTATGATGTCCTTCTTCACTAAAATCTATTTGATATCTTTTAGTTATAGTGGATAAATTATGATATTTTTCATTTGGTGTTAAGTATCTAGATAAAATAAGCGTATCTAAAATATCATTTTTTATAGTTGGTAAATTATACTTTTCTATAGCATAATTTAAAAACGACATATCAAATCTTGCATTATGCGCTACTAAAATACTAGATGAAGTAAATTCTAAGAAAGATTTAACTACTTCCTCTTCACTCCTTTTATCTTTTAACATCTCATTTGTGATATTAGTTAAAGATATTATTTTTTCATCAAGTGGATAAGGACAAGCAATAAGTTCATCAAATCTATCTATAATCTTTCCATTTTTAATCTTAACAGCACCTATTTCTATCATTTGATTTTTATCTTTAGCTTCAAGTCCTGTTGTTTCTGTATCAAATACTACATATTCTTGATCTAATACATTTCTTTTAGGATTAATAACTATTTCTACAAAATCATCGACAAGTACTAATTCTGTACCATATAAAGCTTTAAATTTTTCTTCTTCAGATAATGTTTTATTAATAGATTTAACTTCTTTAAAAACTTCTGGAAATGCTAAAACTCCATCATGATCTGTTATAGCTACTCCTCTATGTCCAAGCTTATAAGCATGTTTAACTAAATCTTTTGGATCGATTGAAGAATCAAGAACTGATAATTTAGAATGAGCATGAAGTTCTACTCTAGATTTTCTTTTTTCTTTTATTTCTTCTTTTACTATTTCTATTTGTTTTATTTCTCTAAACATTAAACTAAGTTCACCATTATCGTATTGATCATGTGATAATACTCCTCTTACACAAATATTATTACCAATTTTTAATAATTTTCCTAAAAAACTTTGCATTTCACTATCAGTTTTCTTAACAAAAGTCTTAATTACCAAAGAATTAGTACCATCATTTATCTTAACTATATAAATATCATTTTCTTTTTTAGTTTCACGAAATTCAACTTCGAAGATAATTCCTCTTACACAATAAATATTATCTTTAGATGAATCTACTACTAAATTATTTAATGATGTTATTTCATAATCATTTTTCATTTCTCTTAAATTAGTTCTAACTATAGGTGAAGTTGGTGTATAACTAGGTTTATTGTCACTAAAACTAACACTATTTAAACTTGCTTGTTTTTCTTTTTCTAGTTCCATGTCAAGAAGTTTATTTTTTTCTTCATTAATATAAAGATCTATATCATATAAATAACCTAATTTTTTCAAATCTTCACTTATATTATCAACTACATCTTGAATTTTTTCTTTTTCAGCATCATTTATTACATCTATTTTATAAACTCCATCTTTCTTATAAATACTATTTAAATATCTATAAATAGACAAATCTTTATAATCTTCTATTAACTCTTCGTAATAATCTTTAAAGTAATCATCTTTATATTCATCTACTTCTAAAAATATTTCTACTTCATTAACTAAAAAAAGAGATTTAAATCCTTCTTTTAATTTATGAAAAAAATCTAAATCTAATCTTATTTTTGATGTTATATAAACTAATAAAATCTTATCTTTAGTTTTATGTTTTATTTTAGTAAATTCTATAGAATTTATATACTTATCATCAGTTATATTTAAAACTTCAAATATTTTTTTATTATCTAACATCTTTCCTCCAATTAATGAATTAAATATTGATAATTTTCATCACAAAATGTAATAAATTCTTTTATATCAATTTTTGCTAATCCATTTTCTATAACTTTTACATCAAATTTTATATTATCATACTTACTTCTTTTAAGAAGTTCTTCTTTTTCTATAATACCTAAATACATAAGAAAATAAGGATATAAAGTATGTTTTATTTCTAATAGTTTTTTAAAACCTTCTTCATAACAAGATTTATTTAATAATCTTGATTGTAATTCATTAGTTATAATCATATCTATTATAGAACTTAAAATATTTTCTCTAGATATTTTTAAATCACTAAGTTCATATTTTAATGCAGTATATAATATTTTAAACACTGATCCTAAAGCATCTTCTTCATCTTCTTTTCTTCCCCACACTATAACTTTTTTGGGATTATTTTTAACATATTCTGATATATTTAATTCTGGATACATAACTATTACTTCATAAATATTTCTAATTTTATGTTTTAAAATATCTTTTAATTCTTTATCTATAACTTTTTTATTAATATCATATGCTTCTCTTAACATAAACATATTTTTATCAGTTTTTGTCTTATATTTTTTAAAGTAATCTGTCTCAAATATTTTATCATATATTAAATCATTATTAGGTATAAAATTATCTGTATCTTGCATTATTTTAACATTATCTTTTTCAATTTTTTTATATTCTTCAGTATAATTTTTCCAAAGTTTTAATTTAATTTTTTGAAACTCTGTATCAGTAGATGGTTTAAAAAGTAAATACCATGCTAATAAATAATCATTAGTTTTAAAAACTAGTTCCATCTTTTCTCCTTTACGTTTAATATTCTAACACAATTTACAATATAGTTTAAATACTTGTTATTTTTTTTATAGTTTTAACTATTATTTGTCTTTCAGCATTTCTAATAACTACCTGTCCTTTAACTTCAACAATATCTTTTTTATTTATCTCTATATCTTTATATGTCTTTGGAAAAATAGTTAAAGAAACTTTATCTTTATCACTAGCATCGACAAATGCCATTTTTTCACCATTTTTAGTTATTATTTCTTTTACTCTATTAATATAAAGTACTATTGTAACTTCTTTATTTATATATTTATTTAAATCTTTAACTTCAATAAAACCATCTTTTTTATATATAGATGTAGGATAACTAGATAAATAAAATCCTAGAAGATCTTTTTCCATTTCTAGTTTTTCTAATTCAGTATAATCTTTATAACTAACTATTACAGGTTTAATATCTTCTGAAAAATAATTAAGTTTTAATTCAGCATAATTAATAAGAGATGATAAACTTTCCATTAAACTTTTTCTATTTATATTATAAGAATCAAATGCTCCTGACTTTATTAATATTTCAAAAATATTTTCTCTTATACCTATTTCATATAATTTTACAAACATATCATATATATCAAGAGATTTAGTAATATTATTTATCTTTTCTGCTAAGACTAAACCTATTCCTTTAATACCAATAAGTGGATAATATAATTTATTTTCTTCTAAAGAATATTCTAAAGTTGATTTTAATATATTAGGTCCTTTAACTTCTATTCCTAGTACTTTCGCTTCATTAATATATTCTTCTGTTTTTTCCTTATCATTTAATTCATTAAGTAATATTTCTTTATAAAAATATTCTTTATAATGTGCTTTAAAATAAGCTTGTTTAAATGCTACTACAGAATAAGCTACAGAATGTGATTTATTAAAACCATAATTAGCAAATTTTAATATTAAATTAAAAATTTTTTTAGTAACATTAATATCCCTATTTAATTTTAAAGATGAACTTATAAATTTTTCTTCTAGTTCTTTTAAATCACTTAAATTCTTTTTAGATACTGCTTTTCTAAAAGAATCTGCTTCTTTTAAAGTAAAACCTGCATAAATATGAGCTATTTCCATAAGTTGTTCTTGATATATTAAAATTCCATAAGTTGAAGATAAGATAGGTTCTAAAGACTTATCTAAATATTCAACTTTTTCTTTACCTTCTTTCCTTCTTATATAACTAGGAATATTTTCTTGAGGACCTGGTCTATAAAGAGCTATTGCAGCATAAATATCCGAAAAATTATCTACTTTTAAATTATATAAAAATCTTCTCATACCAATACTATCGAATTGAAATATACCTTTAGTATTAGCATTTCTAAATAATTCTAATGTCTTTTTATCATTTAAATCTATCTTATTAAAGTCTATTTCTTCGTTTGTATTCTTTTTAATATCATTAATAATATTCATAATAGTTGTTAAATTCTTAATACCTAAAAAATCCATTTTTAATAGTCCTAATTCTTCTAAATAATTCATAGTATACGAAGTTAAATATAAATCATTACTTTTAATTAAAGGTATTATGGTTTTTAAATTTTTATTAGAAATTATTATTGCTGATGCATGAATAGATGTATGATGTGGAAATGAATCAAAAAATATACATAAATCATATATTTTTCTAAGTTCTAAATTAGAATTAAATATTTCTTTTAAATTTAAACTTTTATCCACTGCTTCTTTTAAAGATGTTTTAGAATCCACTAATTTTAATATTCTTTCTACTATTTTATTTTCAACAGAAAAAAGTTTTGATATTTCTCTAACTAGTTGTTTAGTTTGCATAGTAGATACTGTCACTACTCCAGATACATTTTCCTTTCCATATTTTTCTTTAACATAATCTATTACATCTTCTCTATAAATATCAGGAAAGTCAGTATCAATATCTGGCATAGTAATCCTAGAAGCATTTAAAAATCTTTCAAAATATAAATTATATTTTAAAGGATCTATATCTGTTATACCAATTGTATATGCTACCAAACTACCTACTACTGAACCTCTTCCTGGAGACACTAGTATTTTTTTTCTTTTTGCATATCTAATAAAATCACTAACTACTAAAAAATAATTAGCAAAATTCATAGTATTTATTGTATCTAATTCTTTTTTTAAACGTTCTTTATAACTAATATCTATATCTTTATAATCTTTATTAAGTCTTAAACAAAGACCTTTAATAGATAGTTCTATTAAAGTTTTTTCTGCATCTTTATCTTTATCATATATTGGTAATACATCTTCTTCTTTTTTTATTTCTAAAACAAAATTAGATAAGAATCTATCTGTTTCTTCTTGTTTATCTATATTTTCTATATAATAATTATTTATTTCTTCTTTATCTATTTTTTCTCCTTTAAGCATAGATAAATATTTAAAGTTCTCTGCATCTTTTTTAGTTAAAGAAGTATGTTTAGGTAAAAAAATAATATTTTCAGATAATAAGCTAAGTTCTATTTCTTCTTTTTCATTTTTATATCCTAAATAAATATTTTTATTTTTTAATACATCTAGTAGAGATTTAGAATCATATGGTAAAACATAAGTTAAATCATCAGATAAATCATCTATATCCAGTTCTTTTTCACTAGATAAAGTCGCAAGTTTAATAAGTGAATAATAGTTACCAAATACTAAAACTTTTAAAGCAGATAAAGTTATTTCTAAACCTACTACTGGTAATAAATTATGTTTTTTAGCTAAATGATAAAACTCCATAACAGCTATCATATTTATATCAGTAATACAAACATATTTAAATTTTTTATCTACTGCAAAATCTATTAGTTTTTCAATTCTAATAGTACTTTCTAAAAATGAGTAATTTGTTTTTAAATATATAGGTGTATACATATTCCCTCTTTAATAACTATTATAAATTAATTTCTTATTAAATTCTATTAGATTACTTTTTATTAAATTTATGTATAGCTAAAGTAAGTATATTGACTAGATTAAACCAATATGTTAAAATCTTAAAGTAATTAATTAAACAAGGAGGCATCATGGCAATTAATGTAACAAGCAGAAAACCTAACTTTAAAAATTTAAGATCTCATGCTTTAAATGCAACTAGAAAAAAACAAGGATTAAACCTTCAAGTTGTAAAAATTAATGGAACTAAAATAAGAATTAGTGCAAAAGAATTAAGAACTTTTAGAAAGTTAGGATTAATTTAATATCTCAATATAAGAGATATTTTTTTATTTTAATCTAAACTAAAAAGCTATTGTTTGTTTTTACAATAGCTTTTTATATTTTATTCTTTACTCTGTATATTTTTCATAAATATTACATTAATATTACTCATTAAGATTAATATTGGTGCTAATACTACTGGTATAACAAGCAAAATTACTGCATAAAAATTTTTAGTTAATAAAGTTGCTATCAAAGTTAATATTACTCCAAAAATAAATTCTTTTAAATTAACTTTAAATGCCTCTTTTAAAGTTATACTTTTACTTGTTTTAGGTGTTACATGAAAATATGCCTTTTTACCTAAGATAGCTTTAAATGATGTTTCTAAACTAACATAAAACATTGAACCATATAAAACAAAAGTAAGTAATGAATATGCTAGTAAAAATAATGTCCCTATCTTTTTCTTTGAATAATAAATAATATCATTTACCATAGGTGCTATTAAAAATACTACAGTAGGTATTAATAATAATGGTGAATATCCTAAAGAATAGCCAAGTAACGGAAATACAATTAAGTTAAGTATAATATAAATACCAAAGAATGCTGTTAAAGGTAAACTATAAGTAAATAATACAATATCTAACTTTTCAAACCATTTTAAACTAGATTTCATAATTCTCTTAGTATATGTTTTAATAAATTTCATATTTCCTTGAGTCCATTTTAAATGTCTTTTCTTGAATGCTAGATAATCAACTGGATATTCTTCTTCACAAACAATATTAGGTGCAAAAGCTGTAGTATACCTTTCATCCTAGCTTCTATTGAAAAACATAGATCTTCTGCTACTACATGAGGAAAACCTCCAGTATCTTTATAACAATTTTTACTTACCATAGCACCATGACCAAGTAATGATAAAAATCCATAATTATGTTTAACTGATTGATATGTTGGCCAATGAGAATCAACTCCTCTAGAAAAAACTTTCATAAAAAAGTTAACATTTCTTGAAGATATATGATTAGCTTGTAATATTCCAATATTCTTATATGAATAAAAATATTTAAGAGCTTTTGTAATAAAATCTTTTGGTATTACTTCATCACTATCTAATATTACAAAATAATCATAATCTTCTTTTCCTTTTAAGAAATGATTAATATTACCTGCTTTAAAACCTATTCTATCTTTCCTTCTTATAACTTTCACATTATTTTCTTTTGCAAAAGCATTTACTGTCTTAATATATTCTTTATCTTTAGAATCATCTAATATATAAGTTTCAAAATTAGAATATTTTTGTTTCATAGATTTAGCTAAACTATCAGCATTAAAATCATTACATGTACAATATAGTAGTATAACTTTTGGATTATCTGTTATTTTCTTTCTAGGTATCTTTATAATTTTATTCTTATTTTTCCAATAAAAGAATACATAAAATATTTCTTTCATACCATTTAACCAAAAATAGCATATAAATAATGTATTCATAACTAAAAGAATAAATAATACATAATTATTACCAACTCCTCTAAAAGAGTAATAAAAATCTTTAAACGATAATGCAAGCAAAACTAACCAAGCAAATATCATATAAACATATAACTTAGCACTTGTTTTTAATTTCATATAAATTCCCCCTGAACAAACGACTACTATTATACTGCATTTTATTTATATTTACAAAAAATAATTAAAAATTTGTAATTTAAGAAGAAATGTAATTTATTTTAGTTATTTTTGAAGCACTTAACTAACCAATAATAAATAAAGAAGTACCTATTTTCTAGATACTCCTCCATTATTTTCTTGTAAATTAGTATCAAAGTAATCTCTTGCTGTTTCTCCCCAATAGTTATTTTTAATATCATTAGTAATATCTGCTATATTATTATCTGATAAAGTATATTCTCCTGTTCTTAAGAAATTACCATTTTGATCAACACAAGGTATATCAATAGTATGAGTTGTTCCATTACTTTCGGTTACAGTATATCTACTTTGTGCTTGAATACCTGCTCCTTCAATATATGTTCTAGTTGTTTCATATGCTTGTTCATAGCTTATTGTTCCATTTGAATGACTAGATATATTTCTAGCTATTTCTTCTAATGTATGAGAATTTCTAACAATATTAGAATTAGGATCATTTATTCCTGCTCTTGTTAAAACAATATTTCTATCTTCAGCACTTACACCAGATGTAAGATTATTATCATTTTGGACATCTTGAAGGTAATCACTATAATCTTGATTATTATCTGCTCTAAACAAGAAATCAGTCATATTATTAATAGATTCATCTCTAGTAAGATTATTACCTGTGGCATTTATATTATCTAAATTACTTTCATTAAGTAAGTCAAAATGTCTTCCTCTATTAGGTCTTGGTATTATTGGATTTTGTTGTTGATTATTTTGATTTTGTTGTTGATTATTTTGAGCTCCACCTTGATTTCTATTTTCTGGAAACATTTTATTAAATAAGTTTTGTGCAGCTGCTGGAGCTCCAATTTCATGAAGTCCTGATATATGATCTGCAATACTTGTAAGTCCACTAACAGAATCTCTAACATCATTCATTGCATTATTTCTTACACCTTCTGCTGCAGTATTTCTCATTCTTTGTAAAGCATTACCTCTACTTCTTCTTTCTGCTACTTGGCTATTACCATAATCTCTTATAGCATTTCTACTAGCTTGCCTTAATTGATCACCACTAAGTCCCATTTCTCTTCCTCTATTAAGAGCATTTCTACTAGCCTCTCTAGCTCCAGCTAACTTATTACCAATATTTCTATTTAAAGCTCCACCTAACCTGTTTAAAGAACTTCCTATAATTCCACTTCCAGCCATAAGACCTGCTCCTGCTGCTCCAACAACAGCTTTAGCAGCTCCACTAACTATTCCCATAGCAGAACTTTCTTGTTTTAAATCAAAACCAATTATTTGACCAACATAATTAGGTAAATCTTTCATAAATGCTATTAAAGCTATAATTATTATTGCTCTTAATAAATCATCATCTGTCTTAAGTAAATTACCATTTGGTAAACCATCTGCTGTCATAAGAGATAAGATAAATATTGTAAACCAAATAGATAACATTCTAACAAATAAAGATAAATAATTAGCTATTACACTAGTTTTCCATTTTTCAAAAATTCCAACATTTCCACTAATCATATATTCAACTATAGCAATAGGTGCCATAAGTTGATATAAAAGAGTTTTAAAAAATCTTGTAATAATATCTATAGCATATCCTATCATTATTTTAAAGATATAAAAAAGAACGAATGTAGACACTATAAAATAATAAGTATAACTATATTTAACAATAACTCCTGGTACTACTCCATCATTTATATTTATTAAATCAGGATTAGCAGATTTTTTCATTGATTCATAACTCATCTTAATTGCAGAAGAACTATTATTATTAGGTTTTATAAAACCTGCTAATACATAATTTGCTAAATATTGTCCTCCATTTTGAGCATGTCTTTTATTAAAAGCTTTAAATGCTTCATTTTGAATAAAAATATTTTGTACAACATTATCTTCTATTATAGCTACTTGAAGTTTATTCATAGTAGAAAATATAAATGGTATCAAAGCAATCATAATACTACCTATTACAATTCTTTTTACAAGTCCTGAAAATAAACCACTTTTACTATCACTTGAACTTTCTATAGTTTCAGGATTAACTAAATATTTTATAAGTACTGTTGCTAATCTAAAAAATATAATAAGACCAATAAATACATATATACTAGATAACAATTGAGATACTATTTGTTCATTAAACATCTCACCTTTTAAAAGCAAATTAAAATATTTATAAATCATACCGATTAAATTTACAAATTGAGAGTCAACAAAATAACTAAGTGATCTTATTATATAAATAATACCATTTAGCATAAACCATCTACTTGCTAATAAACCAATTATTTGTACGGCAAGTTCTGCAATATCAATTGTTTTTAATATATCTAATATTGGCATGTTTTCTCCTATTTAAATAAACAATCTATAACTTGTATAGTTGATGTTTCTATAGTGTTTGCACTCTTTAATAAACTAACAATAAGATTAGTAATTAATGGTAATAATAAAATAACTATTAATAATATAATTCTATTTCTAATCTTTTTAATTGTAATTGGAAGTTGATCTTTTGGTGACAAACTAGATACAAATTGAAGTATTTCAACTGCAATAAGAATTATTACTATTGCACCTATTCCTATTCTTCCAAAACTAATAATTGTTCTTAAGACTTTAGCAACATTTGGAATAGATTCACAAAGTTTATCGTCACTTTCTTTTTCTTGCATATTATTTTCAGATACTTTTCTATACTCTAAAAAGTTAACCTTACTTTGTTTTTCGGAAATTGTTAAATGTGTTTGTCTTTTATTATCATAAGTTTTAGCAGTTATTTTAGCACCACCACTAGAATCTCCAGTAGCAGATACTACTGAATCATTTAAATATATCTTTCCATCTTTTGATTCTTTACAAAGATTATCAATAGTTTTACTTTCTTCTTTAGTAAGTAAATTATAATAATCATCTGCTGTTTTAATTAAAGTATAATTGTCATATATATGAGCACTTATTATATCTTTTTTAGTGGAAATATTATCTGTCTTAGTTGAAGATTCAAAATAACATATCTTTCTAGGTGTTACAGTATCAGAAGATAATAATCTATATCTTTGATTTACTAATTCATGCTTTTTTTGTTCTATAATAGCTGTTTCTAAAGCTTTTCTAATCTCTGTCTTTACTAATGGAATACCTATTGTATACCATTTACCGGTATAACTATCAATATTTGCTTCATTTATTCTTATAGGATCTTCTCCAGAATTACTACCTTTAATAAACATATAAATGTTTTGAACATTTTTTTTACTAGCTTCTTCATCTTCTTTTTTAGATACACCAGTATAAATATATCTTTTACATGTTAAATCTTTATCTACTACTGTAAGCGTTTCATTATTAGATGTAAGTTCTGATAAAAAAACTATATTGGATGGTACAACTTTTTTACCTGTTCCTAAAAATTCTTGTCTATTAGTTACAAACTTATCTTCTGCTTCATTATATTCATAAGAATATAATCCTCCATCACTATAAATACATTCAACTATTAAATTTTTATTAGTTAAAGTATGATCTTTCTTTTCTTTTTCTTCATCAGCAAAAGTAATAAATGGTATTAATAATAAAATACACAATAAAAATAATTTTTTCTTCATCTATTACTCCTTATTCTATATAATATAGTAGCATTTTTTATAAAAAAAAGAAACTAAATATTTTTTAGTTTCTCTTCTATTTCTTTTCCATATTCATATGAATTATCTAAAATAAATTCTATTCTAGGTAATCTTTTTAAACTTAATTTTGAACTAAGTACTTTATTTATATATGCCATAGATCTTTTTACTTCTTTTAAAGTCTTTTCTACATTCTTATGTGTCATAAAATAAACTCTTGCATATTCTTTTTGACTAGTTAAATCAATATCTGTTATAGTCATAGCTTTTAAATGATCATTTTTAGCATTTTCAAGTATATAAGATAATTCTTTTTTAAAAGTACTTTCTATTCTATTTACACTTATACTCATATTTTTTTAATTTCCTTTAATTCATAAGCTTCTATTATATCGTTTTCTTTTATATCTTGATAATTTTCTAAAGTAATACCACATTCAAAGCCTTTTGCTACTTCTTTAACTTGGTCTTTTTCTTTTTGTAAAGTCTTAATCTTACCAGTATAAATTACTACTCCATCTCTTATAAGTCGACAGTTAGATGAATTTCTTATAATTCCATCTATTACTCTACATCCAGCTATATTTCCAACTTTAGAAAATTTAAACACTGTCTTAATTTCAGCAGATCCTATAACTATTTCTTCATATTCTGGATCTAAACTTCCTAAAATAGATTTTTCTAAATCTTCTATAAGTTTATAGATAATATCGTATAGTTTTATTTGGACATCTTTTGTTTTGGCTATTTCTACTACATTACTACTAGGTCGTACATTAAATCCTATAACTATTGCTTCACTAGCTTTAGCAAGAACTATGTCACTTTCTGATATAGCTCCAACACTACCTCTTACTATTTTTATTTCTACACCTTCGATATTAATTTTAGACAAGCTTTGTTTTATAGCTTCTAATGAACCTTTAGTATCTGTTTTTAATATAACATTTAAACTCTTTTCTCCTTTTTTAATAGCAGAGAATAATTCATCTAAACTCATATTTGTTTTACCTAAATCATCAGACTTAATTCTTGCAATTCTCTTATCCGATACTTCTTTAGCTTGTTTTTCTGTTTCAAATGCCATAAATTTATCTCCAGCTTCTGGTACTTCAGATAAACCTATAATTTCTACCGGTGTTGATGGTAATGCTTCTGTAATAGATTCTCCTAAATCATTTTTCATGTTTCTTATTTTTCCAAAAATAGTTCCACAACAAATTGGATCTCCAATTCTAAGTGTTCCATTTTGTACTAAAACACTAGCTACGACACCAGTTTTTACATCTTTATATGCTTCTATAACTGTACCTATAGCATATCTATTAGGATTAGCTTTATAACCTTGCATTTCACTAATAAGTAAAATATTATCAAGTAATTCATTTATTCCTTCTTTAGTCTTAGCAGAAATATAATTAACTATTACATCTCCTCCCCAAATCTCTGGTTGAAGACCTGCTCTCGCTATTTCTTCAAGAGTTTTTTCTTTGTTAGCATCAGGTTTATCTATTTTATTAATCGCAACTATAATAGGAACTCCTGCTGCCTTAGCATGATCTATTGCTTCTTCAGTTTGTGGTTTAACACCATCATCTGCTGCTACTATAACAATTATTATATCTGTTACTTTTGCACCTCTTGCTCTCATTTCTGTAAATGCGGCATGTCCAGGTGTATCTATAAATGTAATTGGCTTATTTTTATATTTTATTTGATATGAAGATATTGCTTGAGTAATACCACCAGCTTCTCCACTAACAATATTACTTTCTCTAATTGCATCAAGTAATGAAGTTTTACCATGATCAACATGACCCATTATTGTAATAACTGGTGCTCTTTCAACTAAATCTTCTTCTTTATCAGCAATTTCAAAATCTTCATCAAATTTAGATATATCTGTATCTTCTATTTTCTTTAGAGTTTTATCATAATCTGCTACTAAAATTTCTGCTACTTCATAAGTAAGAGAAGCATTCATATTAGCCATAATACCAAGAGATATAAGTTTTTTAATAAGTTCAGCTGGATTTACTTTCATAGATGTTGCAATATCCATTACTGTCATACCCTCTTTATATACTACAAAATTATCATCTTCTCCAATAACATTAGATTTTAACTTTTTCTTATGTTTATATAAATTTTTCTTTTCAGATTGAAAATTAGCTTTATTATCATCTCTTGTTGATATCTTAGTTTTTATTTTTTCTATTTTCTTTCTAGACCCAAACTTTTCAACTAATTGTTCTTCTTCCTCTTCATCTTCTATTTCATCTTCTGAATCAAAACTTTCTTCTTCATCTAAATTTTCAATTTCTGATAAGTTATTATCTAACATTGTAATATCTTCATCTGATAATGTAGAATTTTCATCTATATAATCTATTCCTAAACTATCACACAAAGCTAATATCTTTTCTACATCTAAATTCACATCTATTGAATATTCTAAAATACTCATCATGTTAATCACCTACCTTTCTTATTTCATTAGGTTAATTAAATCTTCATATAATTTTTCTTCTATTTTTACTTCTAATTTTTTATCTAATAATTTTAAATCTTTTGCTTTATTTATTACTGATATATCTTTTTTTAGATATACACCTCTACCATTTTGTTTACCTGTTAAATCTATACTAACTTCTTTTTCTTTATTTATAACTATTCTAAATAACTCTTGTTTAGGTAAAACTTCTTTTGTAACAATACAAGTTCTAAGTGGTATTTTTTTATTCTTCATTTTTAAAATTTATTCCCATTTCTTCTGCTTCTTTTTGAGTCTTAATATCTAATCTAAACTTAGTAAGTCTTGCAGCTAGTTTTATATTAATACCTTTTTTACCTATTGCTAAAGAATAATTATCATCATTTGCAAATATAATGGCTTCATTTTTATTATCATCTTCTACTATAACTGATAAATTTTCTGCAGGTAATAATGCATTAGATATATATCTTTCTATATTTTTATCATATGGAATTATATCTATTTTTTCACCATGAAGTTCTTTTATTATATTAGAAATTCTAATTCCTTTTTCTCCTACACATGCTCCTATTGGATCTATGTTAGCTTTTGTAGATTCAACTGATACTTTACTTCTTACACCAGCCTCTCTTGCTACTGCATGAATTAAAACTGTACCATCCATTATTTCTGGTATTTCCATTTCAAAAAGTCTTTTTACAAAATTATAATGTCTTCTTGATAATAAAATAGTTAAAGATTTATCACTTATTATTTTAGTAACATATACTTTTAATTTTTGACCTATTTTAATAACTTCTTTAGGTATACATTCATTTTTAGGAAGTAAACCTTTTATTCTACCAAAATCTATATAGTAATTATCACTATCTTCAAGTTCTACTGTTCCTAAAAGCATTTCTCCTTCTTTATCTTCAAAATCTTTTAAAATAGAACTTCTTTCTGCTTCTTTAATTTTTTGAAGCACTACTTGTTTAGCAGTAGCAGTAGCTATTCTTCCAAAATCTTTTGGTGTTACTTCAGTATCAAAAGTATCTCCTACTTCTTTTAACTTATCTATCTTTCTAGCTTCAGTTAAAGTTATTTCAGTTTCAGGATTAAATTCTTCACTATCTTTCTTTTCATCTTCTACTACTGTAATAAAAGAATATATTTTAATATCACCTTTTACTTTATCTATAAAAACTTTAACATTATTTAAAGAATGAAAATTTTTCTTATAAGCACTAGTAAGTGCTAATTCCATAGCATCAAATATAACTTCTTTATCTAATCCTTTTTCTTTCGTTAATATTTCAACTGCTTTTAAAAATTCTTTACTATTCATTTACTTCACCTTTTTCTTTTGTATATATATCTAAAATATATGAATCTTCTATTAAATCTAATTCATCTAATACTTTATCTATAACTGAACTTACTTCGTATATTAAGTCAGAATCAATAACAAAATCTGCATCTACTACTACTCTAAGATAATGATTATTACCTTCCATTTCTTCAAATACATCATCAATAAATACTTTATATTTATCTAACTTATCCCCTAAAGCTTTAATAACTTTATCCTTCATTTCTCCTCCAAATAAAGCAAGTGGGATTTTTAATTCCCACTTGTTCTTTTCATATTTTACCATAATTTTTCATTATTGACTAGAATTTTTAAATATATTGGTATACACATTCTTTAATAATAGATTTCAATAAATTATAGTCATCTTTTTCAATATCTTTTTTAATATTTTTAACATTGTCTTTCAAATGATTAAGTAACTCTTGCATTCTTGTACTAACATATCTTCCATCCATTGTTAAAATACTATCTATCATATTGATTTTAGAATATTTTCCATATTCATTAGTATTCATATAAGTTTCGTAGAATTTTAAAAATTCAAATATATCAATATTGTTAAATCTTTCATCTTCAATAATCTTAGTAGATATATAAGAATTATGATTTTCTACACTAATATCAAAAATAGTTTTATTATCTTTGTTACGTAAATTAATATCAAAATACTTATTTTTCTTTAATTCTTTAAATAATGGTACTACTGCTACATTATTTATTTTAGCAAGTATATGTCCAAAACTTTCTTTATCTTCATTTTGATAATTAATATCCCAATTTTTATTCTTTATTACTTTTAAAACCAAATCATATTTAAAAGATTTTAATAGTTTAATTGCTAAACTATCTTTATTGCTAGCTACAAGATTAACATCTATTAAATCTTCTTCTAACATATAATTTAATAACTCATCATTATCAGCTCTAATTAGTTCAAAAATAACGGAGGGATCACCTTCTGCTGCTTTAATAGCTTGATCACTCGTAAATATATTTGTCATTATTACCTCTTTTCCAAGTGATATATATTTTATATTAGAACTTCTCATTTTGTCAAATATCATAAAAAAAATTACTATACATTATGTATAGTAATCTTTTATATTATTTATTATTATCGTCATAAAAAACTTTGTTATTGATATAAGAGTAATATTTACCTCCTACTATATAATAATCTTTATATAAAGAAACAAATTTTGTATATTCTCCTACTATCTTAGCTGTTTTTGTATTAAATAAAGCATATTTAGTAGCTTCTTTATTACGTAATATTATATATATGTCAGCATCAGTACCTTTAATAAAAGAATTTTGTATATAATACTTATAATCTAGTTCTTTTTCTGTTTTACATTCAATAAGTTTATTATCTTTTTTATAGTAGTATTTTTCTCCTAATCTAACCATATTATCTTCATCTGATTTAGGACTAAGTTCTTTATTATTTAAATCTACATAATAATATTGTTTACCATCTTTTACTTTAATAGAATTAACTTTTATATTTACATCTAATATAAAGTCATGAGACATTAAAATTTTACCACTTTTATCAACTAATAAATATTTATCTTTATTTCTTATTACATAATATGGATCTGAAGAATATCCACTAGAAATTCCTGATCTAGTTAATATTCCATCTATTGTTGTTATTAATTTACCATCTTGATATACTTCTATTTTTTTAGTATCTTTTATTTCTTTTAAATAACTATCTACACTATTATATGTAATTTTAGAATCTTTATCGAATTCTATACCAAGATCTCCATTTTTCTTTAATATAACTTTACCATTATAAAATATATTGTATTTTTCTACTCTAATAGATCCTTTTTCTTTTTCTGCTACTACTTTATTATTCACAACTATATAGTCTTTATCTCCATAAACTACATATGAATTACGATTTTTAACATCTGTAAGAGAAGCACCATATTTAGTATCAGTATTTACTGATATAACAAATTTTTCTTGCTTTGTATCAAATACATAATTTTTCTTATCATAATAGAAAGATGCTACTTCATCTACACTACTTTCAATTGAATAAATATTTGAAGAAGTTGTATATCCTTTATATTCTAGTTCATACATTAATTTTCCAGTAAAAGAATATACATAAATTTTCTTTTTATCAGTTACAACAGAGAATCTTTTAGTATTTATTGTAAGCATAGATAAATCTTTATTTTCTTTAATAACATTTAATTTATAATTTAATAACTTACTAACTTGTTTGTTTGTTGATACAAGTAAGTAATTTCCTCCACTATAGAAAATGTAGTCATATTCACCTTTTTTTATCACTTCTTTTCCATTTTCATCTACTATAGCTTTTTTATTATCAGAATAAGTAACTACTGCATATCCGTTTATAAAATTACTTGTATTTTTATATATAAAATCTGTTATTTTACTTCCATCTTTTTTATAAATAGCATATTTACTAATTTTTGAATTTCTTACAAAAAATGCATTACTGTTATTTGTACCACTATTATTAGTTTTAAATAACACTTTTGACATTAAAAAAGTTATTCCTAAAAGTGCTACTAAACCTATTCCTGTAAATATAAGTATTTTAACTATATTATTTTTCTTTTCCATAAATCTTTTTCTCCAATCCTAATTGTTTCTACAATTTCATTATATACCTTAAAAATTAAAAATCAAAAAAAGATTTACTATCCAGTTATTTTATAGCAAATCTTTACTTTATAACTATTTTTATCTTTTGGATTTGTTCCATCTATTGCTTCTTGAACATCACTTATTCCATCATTATCATCATCTTCATCTATTTCATCTGGTATTCCATCATTATCTGTATCTCTTAAAATAGTTGTTACAACAAATCTTTCTTTTTCTTTAGTTCTTGTTTCATCTTCATAACTAACATATGAAATAACTCTTTTATCTTCATCTTTTTTCCAATCTAAATTTTTTGTAACTGTTTGAGTTGTTTCATTATATAAATAGTCTCCACTATCCATAACTGTTTTACCAGGTTCAAGATTATGAATATTAAATATTCCTGATGGTGTTGCACTTGCATTTTCTTTTAATTTATCTTCTACTTTACTATGTCCCCAAGGAACAATTTCTTCTACTTTCATAATAATCTTTTGATAGTTTTTACTATCTAATAAAGTATTTTCTAACTTATAATTATCACAATTATCTTCATACATTGCTGTACATGTATAATCTTCATTATTATGTATACATTCGCTTTGATATATTTTCTTATACTTTCTTAAAAATACTTTATTATTATTTCCATAAATATAAGATTCATTCTTAGAATATAAATCTTTACAATCAATTTTTTTAGTTACATATTTATATCCGTAATATTCTAATGGAAGATATTTTACACTTTTATCTTTAAATGCAACTTTTCTATAACCATCAGTTTGTAATCCTTTTTTAGGTTTAACACATTCTTCTACTGAAACTATATCATCTTTGTTAATAATTGGAAGATCACTTACTGATTTTGTTATACATAAATCTCTTTCTTCATTTTCATAAACAAATTTTTTAGGATAACTAGGTATATATTGAGGAACAAATTTAGATGCCATAGATGTCTTTAAAACTTCTACTTTCATAATTCCACTAACTTTATATTTGTTATCATTAGAATCTAATTCTAATACCTTTAATGTCTTCATACCTAAAGTAGAAAATAAATATCCTTTATCATTACCAGCATAATTTTTACTTAAAAAGACTCCATTAACATCATTTAAACTTTTAGGAGTTAAATTATTTACTTCTTCTGGTGTATACTCTTCTTTACTAGAACTATCTACTATAACAGAAGTTTTTTTAATTCCATATGTTGAATGAGAAAATTTAATTTCTTCACCTTCTCCAACAGTTAAACTTAATTCTTTAAATAATTTTGTTATTCTGTTTGAAGAAGTAGAATATTCAAAACGAATTTCTTTTACAGGATTATTTCTTAAATTAATAGTTCTATCACTATATTTTCGATTATCAGATATTTTTGCATAATTAATTTGATTATTTTCATAATCAAATTGATCAAACTCTGCATATGAAGTTATTTCTACATTTTTTAGTTTAGGAACATCTCTTAGCTTTATAAAACTCTTTTCTGGACATATTTCAGTTTTTGAATCACCAAATTCTACTTTTGTTAAATTATCTCCTGATAAAGTATATTTACATGGATTTTTAGCTTGATAAACTCTTATCTCAGTTTCAGTTGTTTTAGCTACTGTTTCTTTAGCAGTTACTACATCATCTGTTGTTCCATCAATAATAAATTTTTCTAATTTCATATTAGTATGATAACCAAAACCATGATGATCTGATGTTCCATAATGAGTATATAACGTAAAGTTTCCTTTTCCTTTTATGGATTTTACATTTTCGTATTTAAAATAACCAGTATTATTATCAATAACTAAAGATGTAGTATAATCATTTTTATGATTAATTATTTCAAAATCTTCTACTAAACTATTTCTTCCTAACTCAAGTAATGTTGAACCATAATTATTTATTTTTAATTTTCTTAAATTTAAACATTTTGGATAATTATTTATGTAGTTATCTTGATACTCATGATATAACTCTCTAGTAAATTTATCAGTATTAACTTCAATACTAGTTAAATTATACAAGTAACAATTATAATAAAAGGGAGATGCAAAAAAACATGATCAAATGCTTTTGCACTCTTAACACCTGTTGGAATATAATTAGGATTATTCTTTTCATTTTCTGGAGTTAATGGAAAAAGTTCAGTAACTGAAGCAAGTTCTGCTTCTGTTATCTTTTGTTTTTCTTTTGTAGCTATAGCAGCTATTGTAGCATTAGTGATAACATGGTTTCCCCTAACATCTCGTAAATTATATTCATAAGAACTTTTCGGTATGAGAATTTGATATAAAATCATTTGTCTATAAGTAGGATCTCCGAAGAGTTGTTCCCATGTCAAATTATAATTAAATTCCTTTTTCTTTTGTTCCTTTTTTATATTACTATTCTTAGTAAATATAAAAATACTAGATGTTAATACTATTAATAATACAAAAATTAAAATACCTATTTTCTTAAATGTTCTCATATTTTTATTATAGCACTTATAAAAATTAAAAAAAGTGTTACTAATTAACACTTTTTTCTCATGTTTTAAACTTATCTACTTTTAGCAGTACGTTTTTTAGCATCTTGATATTGTGGAATATCAGATATTATTACAATTCCTACTCCACCCTTCCAAAATTCTCCTGCATCTCTTTCTTTTTCTTTTAAATTTACAAAAGCCTGAGCATATTCAATAGAATCAACATCTCTTATTTCATCTAATTCTTTTTTAGCTTGTTTTACTTCTCTACCCATTGGTATATTAATACCATAAAAATCATTAGCTTTTTGACGTAGTTTATCTCCAAAATCTATAGTATCTGGATTTGTTCCTCTAAGACATTCTAAATCATCTTTTGTCATTCCTAAATCATAAAATGATGTACTATAATGATTTGGAAATGATTGTTTTTCATTCATTAAAGGCGGTGTGTTTATTACCCAATCATCTACAAAATCATCAAAAGATTTAAAATATTTATCCATATCTTGATAAAAACCATATTGTATATCTTTAATTAAATCATTAACATTTCTAGCTATCTTCATAGTTGTTAACTCATCAATATTATCTAAGTCTCTTTTACAATATTGAATATAGTTTTTTGCAGTATTTTTAACTTCTTCATCAGCTTGATTTTTAGGATCAACTAACTGTTCTTGAAATCTTTCTATTCCTTCTAATCTATGCTTTGTAATTTCATTTTTTATTTCATCAAATGTTTTCATTATACTTTCCTCTCAATTAATTTAAGTATAATAAAAAATGAAACTAAAAATAAAATAAGATAAGATAATTTGTCATAATTTTACAAAAAAGAAAGATAATATTTTTATTATCTTCCTCTTCTATAAATTGTATTTTCAAATTTTTCTTTTGTATCTGTATTAAAACATGGTTTTTCTATATCAATATTATTAGCTTTTAATTGTTCTTGTAAATAATATTTAAAATATCCACTACAATCTGCAAAATTATGAATTATTTTATTACCAAGTTCTTTTTTTATTAACACATCAATAATTAATGGTGATATTGCCCCTAAAAATCTAGGACTTTCATATTTTTTAGGATTTAATTCTTTCTTTTCATATACCTTAACTAAATCTGAATTTTTACCATTGACATAATCATCAACACTTAATCGTAAAGATTCTTTAAAATTTGGTAAATTTTTAGCAAGAAATACATCTTCATCTAAATTATAATAATTTTTATATTTACGATTGTTATTATAAATATCATCTATTAACATATCTATCACTTTATCTGTTAAATAATCTTTAAATCCTATTACTTGACCTTTTCTTTTTAATTTAATGTTTTGATTTTCATACATCCATCTTCTTATAGTATTATTCATAGCATTATCTACACAAGTAGATCTTAAAGTATTAAATGAATACAAATTAGTATTTTGTATAGGTTCATCTCCAATAGAATAATATGGACTTATCTTACCTGCGAACATAAGTGGAGAATGAATACTATCTCTTAAATCTTTATTTTTTTCAAACACTTCATCTAAACATTCCATATATTTAATTAAATTTCTAGTGTCAGAATATAAAACAAATCCATCTTTTCTATTACTTGTATCTTCCATTTTAAAGTAGAATGGCAAATTTTTTTCATCTAATTTTTCTACTAATTCTTTTGTAAATTTATATAGATTATCATTATCAATATTTACATATAATCTATGATTAACATGATGAGTAGCATAATATTCATCTTTACTTATATCAATTTTTTCACTTACTGTATGTTTAAATTTATCATCTAGTATATTTTCTGGTAAACAAAAGTAAGCCATATCTAACTTTTCTGACACCAAAAATCTATATATACCTTCAGATGTATCAAGTCTATAATTATTTAATAAAGGGGAAGATAAAATTGAAGTTATTCTATCAATATCTTTATAATTATATCTATTTTTTAATTCTCTTCTTCTTTCTTCAGTTAAATTTAAAATACTTTCTTTCCATTTTTCAAATAATAACTTATTATAATCATCTTTTTGTCTCTTATCATAAAGAGTATTAGGTTTAGTAGAACGTCCTATTACTAAATCATAAGTATTCATATAACCATAATTATCATATAGATATCTTATAGTATTATCATCAACTGGATTTTCTATATTTTCATATATATCTTTTAATTTCATTTTACCCTTCCATATCTTTTTTCAATTCATATAAAAAATTAAGTGCTTCAAGTGGTGTCATAGCATTTAAATCCATTTCTTTTAAAGTTTCTAATCTTTTATTAGTTTCTTGTTCTTCTTCAAAAACAAATGAATCTTGAATTATTTCTTTAGTATTCTTCTTTTTTTCATAGCTTTTAAGTATTTCACTAGCTCTATCTACTATCTCTTTATTAACTCCTGCTAAATGAGCTACATTAACACCATAACTTTTATCTACACTACCATTTTCTATCTTATGTAAAAATATTATTGTCTTATCTTCAACTATAGCTTTAACATGAACATTTTTCAAGTGTTTTAAATCTTTTGCTAAATTAGTAAGTTCATGATAATGAGTAGAAAACAGTGTCTTACATCCTATTTCGTTATGAATATATTCAAGCATAGCTTGAGCAAGTGACATTCCATCGTATGTTGCTGTTCCTCTTCCTAATTCATCAAATAAAATTAAAGAATTTTTAGTAGCAGAAGATAAAGCGAAACTAGCTTCTTTCATTTCAATCATAAATGTAGAATCTCCCGATATTAAATCATCACTTGCACCTATTCTTGTAAATATTTTATCAAAAAGCATAATATTGGCACTCTTAGCAGGTACAAAACATCCCATTTGAGCCATTATTACAATAAGTGCCAATTCTCTCATATAAGTACTTTTACCAGCCATATTTGGTCCTGTTATTAAAAGAATAGATGTATCTTCTTTCATTTTAATAGAATTGTCTACATAATTACTAGTAACACTTTCTACTATTAAGTGACGTCCAGCTTCTATATCAACTATATTTTCTTCATTTATCTTAGGTCTTACTAAAGAATGCTTACTACTTATTATTGAAAAAGATAACAACATATCTATTTCTGCTATATTTTTAGCATTTTTTTGTATTATTTGTAGATAAGTTTTAACTTTTTCTTTTACTTCAGTAAATAATTCATATTCTAAAGCATTTATTTTTAAAGAAGCATTTAATATTATATCTTCTTTTTCTTTTAACTCTTCTGTAATAAATCTTTCTGAATTAAATAATGTTTGTTTTCTTATATAACCTTCTAATTTAACATCTTTTAAACTAGCTTTAGTTATTTCAATATAATAACCAAAAACTTTGTTGTAAGATATTTTTAAAGTTTTTATACCTGTCTTTTCTTTTTCTTGTTTCTCAAGTTCAAGTATATATTTTTTAGAATTATTTTTTATCTCTCTTAAACTATCTAATTCTTTAGAATAACCACTTTTAATTAGATTACCTTCATTTAAAATAATTGGTATATCTTCATTAATAGAACTTTCTAATAAATTATATAAATCATCTAAAGTATCTATTTCATAATCAAAATTTAAATCTTTTACGATTTTTTTTAAATCTTTTAAATAATATATACTATTTTTTAATTGTAATAAATCTTTACCACTTAAATTACCATAAGAAATTCTTGAAACTATTCTTTCTAAATCATAAATATTATTTAAAGTTTCTTTTAATTCACTAGATATAATAAATTCTGTTAAAAGTTTTTCAACTTTATCATATCTTTTCATTATTTCTTCTTTATCTCTTAAAGGATGAAGTAAATTATATTCTAATGTTCTAGATCCCATTGCAGTTTCTGTTTTATCAATAAAACCTAATAAAGAATTTCTTCTCTCCTTTGTTCTTAAAGTTTTAATTAATTCTAAATTTCTAACTGTATTATCATCTAATTCTAAAAAGTTATTGGATTTTAAACTTATTATTTTTTGTAAGTGTTTTAAATCTCCCTTTTTTACATATTCTAAGTAAGAAAGTAGATGTTGAGAAGCAATCTTTAATCTTTCATCTTCTAAGTCTTTATATAAATAACTATATTCTTTATTTGTATCTATATCATCACTTATTGTTACTAATACATTATTATTTCTTAAATTATTAACTATTTCTTTACTAGTATTACTAGTTACTATTACTTCTTTAATATTTTCTTTTAAAATTGTTTTTTCTACATCTTTATCAATAATAAAAGCATAAAAATACCCTGTTGTTATATCAGTATAAGATATTCCATAACAATATGAAAAAGCATATATATTAGCAATATAATTAGATGTTTTAGAATCTATAAAATTATCAAGTATAGTTCCTTTAGTAACAACCTGAATAACTCCTCTTTTAACCATACCTTTTGTAGTTTTAGGATCTTCTAATTGTTCACATATTGCTACTTTATAACCTTTATCTACAAGTTTTTCTACATATACACTATATGCTTTAGCAGGTACACCACACATTGGTACTCTTTCTTCAAGAGAAGCATCTCTTCCAGTAAGAGCAAGCTCTAATTCCTTGGAACCAATTAAAGCATCTTCAAAAAACATCTCATAAAAGTCACCTAGTCTATAAAATACTATAGCATCTAAATAATCATCTTTTATTTCGAGATATTGTCTCATCATAGGGCTAATTTTTGTTCTGTCTACTTCATTTCTCTTCATAACACACTATATTATAAACTAAAGACTTTAAAATAAAAAGAAGTTATATTTTATAACTTCTAATAATTTTTATTTCTTAAAAAACTTGGTAATACATAATCACTATCTGTATCAGTATCTATATCATCATATGAATGACTTACTTCTTTAACAGGTTCTATTTCTTCTCTTTTTTGTACATCTAATACTTCTGTTGTTTCATCAGAAGAAGGTGCTTTAGCATAATCTTCAAAACCTGTCGCTATTACTGTAACAATAATTTGATCATCACTAATATTTTTATTAATTATAGTTCCATAGAATACGTTTAAATCTGTTTGAGCATAACTTTCTATAATTTTAACTGCTTGTTTAGTTTCATATAATGTTAAATTACTTCCACCAGTTATATTAATAATTGCTTTAGTAGCTCCAACTATAGATTTTTCTAAAAGCGGAGATTGTACTGCTTGTTTAGCTGCTTGAATCGCTCTATCTTCTCCTGTACCAACACCTATACCTATAACTGCTGTTCCACTATCTTTCATAGTAGTAGTAATATCAGAGAAATCTAAGTTAATATCTCCAGGGAAATTAATTAAATCAGAAATTGATTGAACACTTTGTCTTAAAACATTATCAACTTCTCCAAATGCTTGTAATACAGGTGTATTCTTATCTATTAAAGTTTCTAGATTATCATTAGGTACTACAATTAAAGAATCTACATGTTTTCTTAATTCTTCTATACCTATTTGAGCATTCTTCATTCTAGATTTACCTTCAAATGAAAATGGTTTAGTAACTACTGCAATTGTAAGTGCTCCTAAGTTTTGTGCTATTTCAGCGATTACTGGAGCTGCTCCTGTTCCAGTTCCTCCACCTTCTCCACAAGTAATAAATACCATGTGTGCACCTTGTAAAGCATCTTCTATTTCTTTTTTAGATTCTTGTGCTGCTTTTTTACCTACTTCTGGTTTAGCACCACTTCCTCTACCACCAGTCAATTCTTGTCCTAATTGAATTTTAACATCAGCATTAGCTGTAGTTAAATCTTGTAAATCAGTATTAGCAATAATAAAAGTAACACCTTCAACTGTCTCTTTCATTCTATTAACGGCTTTACAACCTCCACCACCAACACCAATTACCTTAATATTAGCAGCTCTTACATTGGTTAATTCATCAAACATTCTTTCCTCCTAGATCATTCATATTCTTTAGAATTTATTTTTTCTATCTCTAAAGAATTTAACATTCCAATATTTTTATATTTATTTTCTAAATAATATATAGAACCAATTACACTTGAATATATATTATTTCTAGCTCCTATAAGTTTTATATTACCAATTTTACTTTTAGGTCCTAAAACTTTTTCTACAACTTGAGAACATCCATTTAATTCTGTTAATTCTCCTGTTACAATTATATAATTTATTTCTTTATTTGTTAAGTTTTTAAACTTATTTTTTACTAAATCTAAAATATTAGTAACTCTACTAGTAATAATTTTAACTACATCACTTTCTTTTATTTTTATTAAATTACCATTACTAGTATTAAGTTCAATTGTATCATATTTATAATTAGCTCTACTAGATAATGATGCAAAATTTTCTTTTAAATATTTAATATCTTCTTCTTTTAAATCGTAAATATACTTAATATCTTTATCTATAGCACTACTACCAATTTTTAAATAGTCAGTTTTTATTAAAATACCTTTATTAAATATTCCAATATTCACTATATCTTCTTCAATATTTATTACTACACCGTGTTCTAGTTTATCATTTTTTGATTTATTAGCTTCAAAATCTCCAACTAAAGAATAACAAATATCAAGTACATCTATATTTAAAGTATTAAAAACATTAAAGTATGGATAGAGATTTTTTTTTGCCATTGTAGAAGCTACGGCTTTTACATATAATTTATTTCCTGTCATACCAACTGGATCTAAAACTTGATTATCATCTAATTTAAAAGTCACAGGACTAGTCATAACTAATTCATCTTTTAAATCCTTTTTACTATCTACTGCAGAATTTAGACTTTTATCTATAAAATTTTGATTTACTATACCATCTATATTATCTACATAAGTAGTAGATGATACTACCATAAAATTAGCATCTATTGGACTTATTGTAAGTATAACTTTATCTATTTTTAAATTAGTTTTATCATAAGCTTTTTTTAAAGCCTTTTTTAAAGAACTAATAACTTCGCTACTATCAATAATTAAACCTTTAGATATTCCACTAGCATCAGTAACATCTGAATACAAACAATAAAACTTATTTTGAATCTTTTCTAATATAATTAATTTTATATAATTAGAACTTAATTCTATTGAAGTAAATAGTCTTCTCATAGTATCTCCTAAGATAATTATACTATATATTGTTAAATTTAAAAATAAAAAAGATAAAGTATAAACTTTATCTAATATAATTTTTCTTTCTTTTGAAAAGAACTACACTTATTATAATTATTAATATCAATATAAATAAATAAGTAGCAACACCTGTTTTTGGATTAACAATAGTTTCATTTTTATTAAGTAAGCTATTAATTCTAGCTATCATATTTAACATTTCTTCTTTAGTAATAGACGACTTATTATATAAATCTTTAGCATCTTCTAATGTTTTTTTACATTCTTCATTTAAACATTTACCTTCATCTATTTTCTTTTCTAACTCTTCTATTTTTTCTTTAAGTTTCTCTTTATTTATTTTTAATTTATCTCTTAAATCTTTTATAATTCTAGTCATATCGTCTACTTCACTTTGTGTAGAAGTATCTCTAGACATGTTTTTAGCTTCTTCTATTTTATCTTTTAGTGGTTTTACTGTCTCTGGTGTATAAATATCTTCTATAGGTTTTGCTATCTCTTTATCCAATTCTTCAAAGTTAGCTTTATCCCTTAGTTTATTTATTTCTTGTTTTAAATCATCTATTTCTTTTTGTACCTTTTGTTTTAATTTTTCTAAATCAGTATCAGAAGTCATATCATTATATGAATTTTTTATATCATTTTTTTTATTTTCTTTATCAGGTAAAATATTATTTTTTAGATTATCTACATCATTTTTATTTTTATTATCAAACGGATTCTTTTTAGTATCATTTATTAATTTTTCTAATTCTTTTACAAGTTCGTCCAATTGTTTTTTCTTTGTCATATCTGGTGTAGAATTTTTATTATATGGATCACTTCCCTTAGCTATTTCTACTGCATTAGAATATCCATCACCATCTTTATCATCATCATCTTTATCTGGTATTCCGTCCCCATCTGTATCTCTTAATAATTTAATTTTGACTTGCTTTGTAATTTTACCACTTTTATTCCAACCTTCTTTGTATATAAAATCAAATTCTTTTACTTCTTCTGTTCCAGTAAATATATAATTTAATGTTCCACTTATTTTTGATAAATCACATGTTAAACCACTTGGTAAACCTGTACATCCAAAAGTATCTATATCGGTATCTTTTATGTATTTTATAAAATTAACATCATCTATTCTTTCTTCTTGATCATAAGTTCTTGTAATATTAATATTTACTGCTTTTCCTTCTAAAACTTCTGCTGGATTTGGAGAAAGATTTACTGTTGGTGAAATATATCTTTTTTCATAAATATTAACTGGTACATCAAACTCTTTAAATGTATCATCGCTAAATGTTACTCTTACTTTTACATTATGTTTACCTTTATTATTAAATTTAGTTGGTAAAGGACTAACTATTTCAAAATTTTTAATATTACTTGGTAAATTAGTAATCATCTTTTTAATATTTTCTTTAGAAATATCTTCATCTATTTCAGGTTTATAATCACCTTGATTTACTATAGGATTAAAACTATCTTCTTCACCTGCTACTACTTCTACTTGAGCATTTACATGATATGTATATCCATGAATTTGATTAATTGCTTGTTCATTATAAGTTCCTAACTTATTAAATACATATTTGTCACCATTTCTAGTAAAATTAATACTATTATTCAAGTAAACTTTATTGTCATTTAACAGTAATGGTAATTCTTGATATGAATTTTTCTTAACTTTAAATTTAACTGTTTGTACACTACCACCTGTTATATGATTAGGTATTTTCAAATTTGCTATATGATTACCATCTAAATCCGGATTATCTAATACTAAATTTTTACTTAAATCTAAAGTTTCTAAATGATTATATCTTAATATTAGTTCTTTTAAATTATGGTTATTATTTAAATTAATTTTTTTTAATTGAGATCTTACATAAAGATTAGTTAAATTGGGATTATTACTTAAATCTAAGGTTTCTATTTTCCCCCCATCTAGACCCAAATAAAGTTCCTCTAGTTTTACATTTTTACTTAAATCTAAACTTTGATTAATTAAAGTATTATGCAAATTTAAATACTTTAAATTATTTAAAGTTTTTATATCTATTTGATGTAGAGGATTTTGTTGTAATCTTAAATGTTCTAGATTATGATGATGACTTAAATCAATATCTGTTATATGATTACGAGCTAAATCAACTTTTCTTAAATTATTTGGTAAAATTATACTTCTAATTTTACTATCAGTTATTACTATAGTATTTAAATTATTTAAATGAGAATAATCTAAATTACTATCTTCTGATGCTAAAGTTACAGATAGTTCTCTAAGCATAGTATTTTGACTAAGATTTAGAGATTTTGTTGTTTTTTGAAAAGTATGATGATTATCATTAATATTAACTAATAAAACTTCTAATAGTTTATTATATGAAAAGTCTAAATTTTCTTGTTTGACATTTGATAATACTATTGCTTTTAAATTTGTTAAATATTCTATTCCTTGCAAAGTTGTTACATCTTCTGTAAAACTTCTAGATATCAACACTTTTATTTTTTCTAAATCTTCTTTTTTTATTTTTTTTGATTCTTCAATTTGAATGTCAGAATCATATATTAATGCTCCATATTCAGGTCTAGTTTGATAAGCAAGTGCTTGATAATATTTATCAAAATAATTATTTGTAGAAGGCCATTTTGATAATGTTTCATAATATTTTTCATAATTATATGCTCCCGAATTATAATCTGTATCTCCACACTTATTACGCATAATACAAAGTATTATACCTCTTCTTAAATTAGGATCTGGAAAAGCTTGTTCATAAGTTACATCATAGTTTAATTCTTTTAACACTTTTTTCTTAGTAATATTATTCCTATTAATTAGTAGAAAAGAACTTAAAAATAAAAGTGATACTACTAATATAATCAAATATTTTTTATGTTTCATAATAAACCTCTATTATAGTTATTATAACTTATAAATTTTTTTAAAACTTAAAATAAATTAAAGATTATTTTTATATGTAAAAACAACAAACTAAATTTACTTAGTTTGTTGTTTGTTTTTCATTTGTTTCATCATTTGGTTAATTTGTTTTTGATTCACTGGTCTTCCCATTTGATTCATTAACATTTTAATCATATCTTCATTAATTGGAGGATTCTTTTCTAAATATTTTTCCATATATTTTTTAGCTATTAAGAATCCAATTAACGATCCTATTCCAATTCCTAAAAGAATTAATAATATATCTTTTAACATTTAACCTCCCTATACGTCTAAATCTATTCCATCAAAGTACTCTTCTTCATTATCAGTTTCTTTTGTCTTGTTATTATTAGTATTACTACTACTGTAATCATCTTTATCATCACTTGGATCATATGATGGATAATCTTTCTTTTTCTTACCTAAGAAGAAATATAAAACTACTACTATAACTATTACAATTAATACTATAATTATTAAAAGTGAATTATTAGATTTTTTCTTTTCAAGTCCAACTTGAACATCTAAATTAGCAAGTTCTTTACCATTATACATTATTTTAACATGTGCTTTACCTGATTTTAAACCTACTAAATATCCATTAGTATCAACCCATACAACACTACTATCACTATTTTCATATTTTAAATTTCTCTTATCAAAACATGTATTATCTGGTTTAACATCTAAAGAAAATACTTCTCCTACTCTAATAAATTTACTAGGTTTAGTAACTGTTACTTTATTTACTGTACATTCTTCTTTTGCTTTAGGAGTTACTTTAACTTCTACAGTTTTTTGATCATCTTCTGTTGCAATAGTTACTTTAGCTGTACCTTCTTTAACTCCTGTTAAAATTCCATCTTTATCTACTGTTACAATACTAGGATCACTAGATGTAAAAGTTAATTTTTTATCTTTATATTCTTTTGTTACTTCGTAGTTTAATGATTGATTTTCTTCTACTGCTACTTCATGTTTTTCTGCTACTTTTATAAAACTTCCATCTTTTGCTTTTATTTTAGGAATAGTAATTTCTGATTTTGATGTAGAAAATTTTACTTTATCATAATCACTTGCTATTGATGCAGTTATTTTCTTATCTGTATCAAAAGTTTTAACTATTTTAAACATAACAGTTATTAATTGTTCTTTTGAATGTTCAACATTATAACATGTAATAACATCAGATGTTGTAAACTTACAAGCTGGATTTGGTTTTCCAGGAAGTGATACTACAAATCTTGCTGATAAATACTCTTTTGGATATTCTAATTTTATTTGAATATTAGAGTTTCTATTAGATTTGTATAAAAATACATAATTTACTGTAATAAGTTCATTTACTACTGTAGGTCTTTTATTGATGACCATTTTTCCAACTATAGCTCCATCTGTAACTGTAAGAGCATTAGCTGTAAATCCAATTAAGACAATTGTTAAAACAATTAATTTTTTTAATATTTTCATATATTACCTCTCATTTAACATTTTTAATATTTCTTTTTCTATTGTATCATGAGTTAAATTAAAATACTCTAATATATCTTTAACTTTTCCACTTTTTCCAAAAGAATTGACAGAAAAGATATGTTTTTCATCAGTTATCGATGTCCATGACATAGAAGATGAAAACTCAATAACAAATTTTTCTTTATCAGTTAATACTGATTTTTGATATTCTTCACTTTGTTCCTTAAATATATTTAAAGATGGCATAGATACTAATCTTAAGTTATAACCTTTAGAACTTAAATCATCAAAAATATCTACAGCTAAATCAAGTTCCTCTCCACAAGATATAATTACAAAATCTACATCTTTTGTTTCTTTTAAAATATATCCACCTTTTTCTACTAATTTGATCTGTGTTTCATTCTTTAACTTAGTTTTATTTCTACTTGCTACTAAACAGCTTGCTTTTCTTCTTTTAAACATAGCTTTATAAGCACCTATTACTTCATTTATATCATTTGGTCTATAAACATCTAAATTAGGTATACTTCTTAAAGATACTAGTTGTTCTACCGGTTGATGAGTTGGTCCATCTTCACCTACTGTTATTGAATCATGAGTAAAAATATAAATAACAAATTGATTCATAAGAGCAGATAATCTAATACTAGGTTTAAGATAATCTGAAAATGATAAAAATGTAGATGCAAAAGGTATTAAGCCAGATAATGCTAAACCATTACTTATAGCTCCCATCGCATGTTCTCTTATTCCATAAGCAATATTTCTATTTTTATAATTATCTTTATTAAAATATCCACTATCAGTTATAGAAGCTTTAGTAGATTCTCTTAAATCTGCACTACCACCTATTATAAATGGATTTTCTTTAGCAATAAGGTTAAGTACTTTACTATTTGCAACTCTTACTGCTTCATCTTCCCCACTAAGACCTTCAAAATTTAAATCATATTTCTTATTAATAAAATCATCTAATTCAATTTTTAATTTATCATCTAAAATATCTTTCTTCTTTAACCAATTTTCATAAACATAATCATTTCTATCATCAACCATTTTTTGAAATTCATCAATAGTTTCTTTAGAAACAGAAAATTCTTGATTTCTTAAATCCAATTTTTCTTTTAATTGTTCTATATCTTCTTCTGTTAAAGGAGCTCCATGGACTTTATGAGTTCCTTGTAATAAAGAATATCTTCCAATTACAGTTCTAATTTCTATAAGTACTGGTTTATCACTTCTTTTTGCTTCTTTTATAGCATTTTCAATATCTAAGATATTTTCACCATCTTTTACAAAAATATAATTCCAATTCATAGATTTTACTTTTAATTCTATATTATCAATACTTGAGTTATATAAACTTCCATCAAGTGTTACTTCATTTGAATCATATAATACTATTAAGTTATTAAGTGCTAAATTTCCTGCTATACTCATTGCTTCTAAAGCAACACCTTCTTCTAAATCTCCATCTCCTACTAAACAATAAGTTTTATAATTAATAACATCATCATTAAAATAATTACTAAGATATTTTTCGGCTATAGCAAAACCCACTGATGAAGCAATACCTTGTCCAAGTGGACCTGTAGACATTTCTACTCCTAAAGTTTCAATTTCAGGATGTCCAGGGGTTTTAGAATTTAAACTACGAAAATTTTTAAGATCATCTAATTTTAAATAATCTAAATAAAAAAGTAATGAATATAATAAACTAGAACCATGTCCTGCTGATAATATAAACCTATCTCTAGATATCCATTTAGGATTTTCTCTACTAATTTTTAAAACTTTAGCAAATAATGTATAAAGTATTGGTGCTGCTCCAAGTGCTATACCAGGATGTCCACTATTTGCTTTATTTATCATATCTATAGAAAGACCTCTAATATTACTAATAATTTTTTTATCTATTTCTGTCATTTTCTTCTCCCATTACAATATTAATTGCTTCACTTACTCCACCATTATTACTAGAAGATACTATTTTTGTTGCTACTTCTTTTAATTCTTCACAAGCATTATCTACTGCAAACATTTTACTAACATAATAAGTCATAGAAACATCATTATTTCCATTTCCTACTCCATAACTATTAGATTTATCTATATTTAAATATTCTAATAATCTTTTTATAGCTAAACCTTTGGAATTACCTTTTAAATTAATATCAAACAAATAATATTTTTTATATTTATTATGATAATCATGAGTAATTTGTACTTCTTTATAAGTAGATACAAATTCTCTTATTTTTTCTAGTTGATCTATATTAAAAGGTTCTTCTACTATATATGTTACTTCATATATATCTTCATCTATTAAATAAGTTTCTGTAGTATTCATAGAATGTAAATAAACTGTTATATTGTTTTTAATTCCATAATTATATAAAATTTCTACTATATCTTTAGGAATATAATCATTATGTAATACTTTTGAATTGACTTTATCATAAATTATAGCTCCATTACAGCAAATATAATATTTAGAAAAATTATAATCTTTAATAAAATTTTTTATTCCTACTATACCTCTTCCACTAGTTAAAACAAAAATATTTTTATCCTCTACCCATTTATTAATACTTAAAAGG
>CAJPPJ010000001.1 GCA_905372515.1 uncultured Eubacteriales bacterium | reverse complement strand
ATTTATAATATTAATTATTTTAATTTATCTAAAAAACTTTTACCAAAAGTAGTGTAGTTATCAATATCAAAATTATCTGCTATAGTAGCTGCTATATCTGATTTAGTATCTAAAATAGGGAGTATAGTACTCTCAGTTAAATTTCTACTATAAACAATAACTGGTACATTTTCTCTAGTATTCCCTACTTCATTTTTCATTAAATCGATGCCTGTATCAGAAGTAATTATTAATAAGTCATCTTTATCAAGTTTATTTAATAAAAGTGGTATTTCTACATCTAATTCTTCTAGTAAATAAGAATACTTATTTATATCCTTTTTACTACCTGCTTCTTTTAATTCTGTAAATGAAGTAATACATAATCCCTCAAATTTTTTATCAATAATATCTATTAATTTATTTATAGTATTTATATTACTTGAAGATGCTTTTATTATCTTAGTAACAGCTTCTTTTGAAAGATAATCTTGAAAATTACCTATTGATATAACCTCTTTATTTTGTTTAATTATTTCTTTTGTATAACAATTAGGAACATTACTTATAAAAGTTTTTTCATCAGTAAATTTGAATTCTCCTTTTTTATATCCATTAAAACTTCTTGCTATAACTCTAGATACTGTAAATCTTGTATCTTTTTCAGTAAATTTTCTTATTTTTTCTGCATATTCAAATAATTTTGAAATAGGAATAATATCTTCATGTGCTGATATTTCAATAGTAGAATTACTAGTTGAATATAGTATTAATGATCCATAATTTAAATGTCTTTCCCCTAATTCATTTATTATTTCATTTTTGTCATTTAATATTCTATTCCCTATTATTCTATAATTTGTGATTTGTTCTAAATTTTCTATTAATTCTACTGGAAAAGTTTGTAATTTAGAAAAATCTTTAAATTCATTTAAATTAGCAATTCCAAATAATTCATAATAATTACTTAAATCATCTTTACCATAATTATTAGGTCTTGCAATAGTATAATCAGCAGTTACATTATTGTTTTCACTCATATTTAAAGTGCTTAAAAAACCTAATTTAGAAAGATTTGGTAATACTAAATTATTATTATCTAAAACATGTTTTAGTGTATTTACTCCACTATCTGAATATGTTAAAGCATCACTTGCTTCCCCTACTCCTATTCCTTCAATAATAAGTAAAAATATTCTTTTAAATTTCATAATTAATTACCTCTTTTACTTCTAGGATGAGATATAGTATACTCATCTTTTAGTTTAGAATTTGCTATTTTTGTATATATTTTTGTAGTTGATATATCAGAATGTCCCATCATAAACTGAATACTTTTTAAATCTGCTCCTCCTTCTAATAAATGAGTAGCAAATGAGTGTCTTAAACTATGTGGAGATATATTATAATTTATATCTTTTTTTATTAGTATATCCTTTATTTCTTTAAAAAAAGTAGTTCTATTGATATTTGTACCTCTTTTAGATAAAAACACGAAATCTGATGGTTTTTCTTTCTTAAAAAACATAGGTCTAACTTCTAAATACTTTTTTAAATATTTTAAGGTAACTTCACTCATAGGAACTATTCTTTCTTTATTTCCTTTTCCTTTACATCTAATTATATAGTTAACCATATCTATATCTTGCATTTTTAAATTAAGTAATTCACTAGATCTAAATCCTGTAGCATATAACATTTCTAGCATAGCTTTAAGTCTTATATTTTGAATAGTATCAAGATCTATATCTAAAAGTTTATTAATTTCTTCATGAGTTAAAGCTTTAGGAAGAACTTTTTTAAGTTTAGGCCTTTTAATATTTTCTGCTACATTTTCTTTGATTTTTTTTGTTTCATATAAATAACTATGTAAAGATTTAATAACAGTTAATTTATGTGCTATTGTTGTTGTTTTATTATTATCTTTATATTTTTCTATAAAGTTTATTATATCTTTTGATTTAACGTTACTTATCTCAAATATTTTATTAGCTACTAAATATTCATAATAAATATCTAAATCATTTTTATATGATATATAAGTGTTTTCACTTAGTCCTTTTTCTATTTTTATAAATTCCAAAAAATCATCCATTTCTTGTTTCATCATATGTTAATTATAACATTTTAATAGTATTAAAAAAAGAAAAAGCAATATGACTATTGCTTTTACCAAGATCCAGATGATGAAGAACCACCAAATCCTCCACCACCAGATCCACTATATCCTCCACCTGATCCTGAAGATCCAGATGATGAGCTATATACTTCTGATCTATATTCTGTATATGAAGGCATTATAGAATCTATATTATTATTAAAATCTGATAAATAATTAATTGTTGCATATGTATACATATATGAATTATCCATTGATTCTATATTCATATCTTTAAATAAATCTAACCATTTTTTAGTAAGTCCAAATGCAAATGCTACTGGTAATATATCAAAGAATAAATTAGGATTTTCATCTAAGAACATTTTTATTTTATCTTCTTTTGTATATTTTATAAAAGTATAAAGTCCTTTTACTTGACCTAACATTTTATTACCATATTCTGTTCTTTTACCTAAAAAAGGTATTATTATTGTTGCTAATACACATACAGTAGTAAATACTACATCAACAAATGATATTGTTAATACATCTAATTCCATATAAGGTATTATATACAAATATCCAAATCCTGATATTAAAATAGTAAATATAATTCCCATTACAATATTACTATTATTTTTAAGTTTTACATATGATTTTTCTAAGATAGAAACTAAGCTAATATTATAAATAAAAATTATTAAAAAAATTGACCAATTAGAACCCATAAATAATTTATTTGATACTGAATATGATGAAAACATTAGATATAATATTTGCATTAAAGATATTATAATTCCAAATAATACTAATAAAGATGAATTATGGTTATATATTGCTTTTTCTTTTTTAAATTTATTTTCTGTTATAGTAGCAACAGCAGAAAATCCATAAAACAATTCTTTACCTAATCTAGTACTAGATTTAGTTAAATCTACTTCTGTTTTATTATCGTAAAAAATCATTGTCATGACTCTTCTTTTAGCTTTATCTTCTCCATCATAATTTTTAAGTTTTGTAATTAAAAATTTATTTTTTTCTGCATCTATTTTAATGAAATTTTCATTAGCTAATTGAAACAATAATGACATAACTGCTTTTCTAGTAGTCATATTTTCAAATAAATATGCTACATCTGCTGAATTAAGTCCATCAGGTATTTTCATAGTAATTTGTTCTATTATTTCATCATCTTTTCCTTTAGCAGTATGTATAACAAATATAATTACTACTATGATGATTCCTAATACTATAAATAATATAGAAATAGTTATACTTTTAGAAGTTGGATAAGCATAATAACCTTTTTCAAAATTATTTATTACTGTAAAAGGTTCACCTGATTTAAAAGGCTCTAATACTTCACCTTCTATTGAATTATTAGTAATAGTTGTTTTTAAATTTGTAAATTCTGTAGTACTTCCACTACCTTTATAAAACTTCATTTTACTAAAGTCTGTATCTTTATAACTAGTAATTTTAAAAGTTAATTTATTTGTATATGTTGCTTCATTACCTATTAAATTATAATAAAATAGTTCTTTATTAAGTCCTAAATCTTTAGTTAATATTTTATATGTAACAACATATTTTTCATTGGTATTAGCATAATAATCAGGATTACCAAGTCTTATATTAACAGTACTACTATTTCTTGTTATTTTATTAGAATGTCCAGATAATACTTTAACATCATATATATTAAATTTTCTTGTGATTATTTTACCATCAGCAGATAATCTATAATTTTCAGATAAATTAAAAAATATTCCTCTTCTAGACTGCTTAAATACTGTATCTCTAGTTTCCGTAACTTCTATGATACCTTTTTCTTTTATTTTGATATCCATATGGATTCGATCATAATGAAATGCTTCTTCTTCATTACCATATGCAAATACTGATATTGAAGATAAAAGTAACACCATTAACAAAAATATTTTTTTGATATTTTTCATAACTAATCTCCTACTCTCCTATACTTAAATAATATCATAAAAAAAAGAAAAACAACATAAATTATTTTTCTTTTTCTAAGCATTTTATTCAAAGCTTACTTTAACATTTTCTCTTTCTTTTTCGTCTTTAACTTCAAAGTAAGGTTGTTTTTTAAATCCAAACATATTTGCAATTAATACAGTTGGAAATACTAATACTTTATTGTTAAATATTCTAACTGCACCATTGTAAAATTCTCTTGTAGATGAAATTTCTTTTTCTATTTCTTTTAAACTACCCATTAATTCTTGAAATCCTGCTGTTGCAGTAATTTGTGGATAATTTTCATATGTTGCAACAAGTCCTCTAATAGCAGCACTAAAATTATTTTCAGCTTCTACTTTTTCTCCTACAGTTTTAGCATTTAATACTCCACTTCTTGCTTCTGCTACTCTTGTAAATATAGCTTCTTCATGTTTAGCCATACCTTTTGTAGTTTCTACTAGATTAGGTATTAAATCGAATCTTTTCTTTAAATATATGTCCATATGAGAAAAAGCTTCTTCTACTCTAGAATATGCTACAGTTAATCCGTTATAAGTTAGAATAAACCATAAAGCTATTATAGAAATTATTCCTACTATTACTAAAACAACTATTAATCCAGTGTTCATATTTTCAATCCTCCTTAAGATAATTATATAATACTATTTAAAAATTACAAAGAAAATTATAAATAATCCAAGTAGTACTCTCCACCACATAAAGATACTGAAATCATTTTTCTTTAAATATTTTAATAAAAATTTAATAGTTAATATTCCTACAATAAAAGAAGTAATTGTACCTATACTAAAAATACTTAAATGATTCATAACTTCTTTAGAATGTTTTAAAAGTTTTAATAAAGCTCCACCTGCTATAACAGGAATAGATAAGAAAAATGAAAATTTAGTAGCATCTTCTCTATTAATTTTTAACATTCTTGCTGTAGATATTGTAGTTCCACTTCTTGAAAAACCTGGAATTAGAGCAAAAGTTTGCATTATACCAATCAAAATAGCATCTTTTAATGTAATTTTTTCTAAAGATTTTTTTTCTTTATTAAAGCTATCTGCTATGTATAAAACAACACCCATAATTATTAAACCACAACCTATAATAATTAAATTGTTTCTAAAAATAGAATCTATCAAGTCTTCAAGTAAAATACCTGCTAAAGCAGCAGGTATTGTTGCAACAATAAGATAATAAAATAATTTATTTTCTTTTGGTTTTGTAATACCTTGAATAAAAATTTTCCATAAATCTGAAAAGAAAAAAATTACAACTGCAAGAAGCGTCCCAACATGAAGAGCTAAATCAAAAGCAAGTCCATACTTAGAAATAGATGAACCTATATTAAATACTTCTCTAAAAATTATTAAATGAGCAGATGATGAAACAGGTAAAAATTCTGTAACACCTTGAACTATTCCTAAAATAATTGCTTCTATCATATTATTTTCCTTTCTTTAAAAAGTATTTAAAGTTATAAAACCAAAAACACATATATAAAATCAAAAATCCCCATGCAATAATAATAAATAAAATAGAATTTCTTGAAATATACTTAGCTACTACACTTAGTAAATCACTTGGAAAATATCTATATAGTAAATGACTTAATTCAGGTACTGATTTAGCAGTATAAATTCTAATAAAATTAAGCATTCTTAAGAAAATATCAATTAATGCAAAAGCATATACAAAAGATGAAAATTTTCTAAAATAAAATATAACTATTAATAATAAAATTAATATAATAAATAAATCCATAACAACCTCTTCTCTACTTTTAAAGTATAACATATTATTAACTTAAGTTCTATTAATTTTAAATAAGATTATGATATGTTTTTCTTTTAAGAAGTAGGTTTTTACTAAATAAAAACACATAAAATATGTGTCTATTAATACTTATTTCATATTGATAAAAAGATTATATACTTTATCAAAAATATCTTTAAATTTTGTTATTTCTTCTTTTGTTGTTTTATATGAAATAGATATTCTAAAAGATGTTTTTGCTCTTTCTTCGTCATTAAATAATGAATATACTTCATCACTTAATAATTTATCATTACTACAAGCACTTTTAGTAGATAAGTATATTTCTTCCTCTTCCATCTTATGAATAAAACTTTCTATTTTTATCCCTAAAAAAGATAAGTTTAATATATATGGACTAGTATAAGTAGAAGAATTTAATTTTATCTTTTCATATTTTGCAAAAAATTCTATTAAATCTTGTCTTATTTTATTAACATAATGAAATTTTTCTTCTACATTTTCCAATGCTTTTCTAAGTGTTTTAGCCATACAAACAATACTAGCTTGATCTGCTGTTCCACTTCTATATATTGTCGTAGATAATCCACCATGAATTAATGGTATTAAATTAACTTTTTCTTTTTTTATTAACATTCCACTATTTTTAATACCAAAAAGTTTATGTGCTGACAAACTAAGCATATCTATATCATCCATATTAAAGAGTATCTTCCCTACAGCTTGTGTAGCATCTACATGTAATAAACATCTTGAGTTTGTTTTAACAATTTTTTTAATTTCTTCTATATCTTCTATAATACCTACTTCACTAGATATTAAAGGAATTGTAACTAATGAAGCTGACATTATATTTTTTTTCAAATCATCGAGGTCTATTCTACCCGTACTATCATTTTTTAAAAAATAAACTTCATAACCTAAAGTATTCATATATTTTAAAGTTTCTTTAATACTAGAATGTATTTTAGTAGATGTAATTATTTTTTTAGTTCTATTTTGATAATAAACTATTCCTTTTATTGCAGTATTATTTGCTTCTGTTGCAGATGAAGTGTAAATTATTTCACTTGATTTTACTGAAAAAAGATCTGCTACTTTTTGTGTAGCAGTATCTATTAAATCTTTTACTTGATAAGCAAGTAAATATTGAGATGAACTATTAGCAAAATATTCTTCACTTACTTTAACATATGTATCTAATATATCTTTATCACATTTTGTAGTTGCAGAATAATCTAAATAAATCATCTTATATAACTTCCTCCAATATTTACTATAAAATCTTCTTTATCACTTAATATAAATAAAATTGAAACATTACCAGTTTCATTAGTCTTAAGACCTTCTGACTCTTTTAAATAATATATTTCTGTTAAAACTTTAGAAGTTTTATCTATAATTTTAATATCAATACTACCGTTTTCCATATCATCAGTAGTTTTAAAATTAGATAATTTAATATCATAATTTAATTTATATAATTTAGTACCAGTTGGAACAATTAACTTCTTATCATGAGTCTTATTATACAATTCTAAATCTTCATTATCTGCTTCTTTAATAGAATTGATTTTAACATAAACATCTTCTTCTTTTTTAGTTAGTTTATTATATTTTTTAGCTTTTATATATTCATTTAAACTTCCTGGATTTGTAATAGTTGTTACTTTATCTTTCTTATTTTCAGTCTTTATATAATCTATAGTATCACCATCTTTAGATATATCTATTTTAAGCTTACTACAAGAAGTTAATATTAATGCTAAACATATAACAAATAATATTTTTTTCATTTTAATGACTCTATCCTTTCTTCATAATTACCTTTTAATACATAACTACCACTTACTAATATATCTGCTTCTTGAACAAATTCTTTAGTAAGATTATCAATTCCTCCATCTACTGAAATTAATATGTTTTTGTTCTTTATTAAGTCCTTTAATTCCTTTATTTTTCTTTCAGTAGATAAAATAAATTTTTGTCCTCCATAACCAGGTTCAACTGACATAAGTAAAACTAAATCTATATCATCTAAAAAAGGTTCTATACATCTTACATCAGTAGATGGTTTTATAGCAAGTCCTACTTTAATTCCATATTCTTTTATATGATTAATTATTTTTTCAATATCTTCTTTTATTTCAATATGAATAGTAATAAATTCTGTATTTAAATTTATATATTTATTTATATAAGGTAATGGGTTTTCACACATAAGATGAATATCTAATCTTTTGTTATATAAATTTTCATAACATTTTAAAATATCGTATGGATCATTTTTATTAGTAACAAATTTTTTATCCATAACATCTATGTGAAAATAATCACAAGTTGTATTACTTAGTAATTCCAAATCTCTTTTTACATTACTTGAATTAAGTATTGACACTCCTACTTTCATGATTACTTACCTTTAGAATAACTAACTGATAATGTAGCATTTGCTTCTATTTTAGTACCAGCTTGTCTATTTTGTCTAATAATAGTATCTTTTGTCTTTTCAGAATCTACTGCTTCTTCTTGAAGATTTATATTATATTTTCTTGCAAAGTCTCTTACTCTTTGAATAGTCCATTTATCTTTAACAAAATCTGGATATTTTTCATATATATCAGGTGTATATAAAGTAATAGTATCTCCTATACTAAGTTTAGATCCTTCTTTAGGTTCTTGATCTAAAATAGTATATTGATCAATAGAATCTAGGCTTTCTACTTCTTTTTTCTTTTCTACTACTTTCATTTTATATACTTCTTCTAATTTAGTTTTTACTGTTAAAAAATTTAAATTTTTATAATTTTCTACTATAAATTTATTTTCTCCTGAAGAGACATATATTGTAATACTTCTTCCTTTTTTTACACTAGTACCTATACTAGGATCAGTTTTTACAACTTTACCTTTTTCTATAGTATCACTTTCAATTTGTTTTACTTCACTATTTACTGATATACCATTTTCTTTTAAAACACTTTCTGCATCTTCTCTAGAAAGATTAGAAACATTTGGTATTTTAACAGTTTTATTAGCATTAAAGTATTTAGTAAATATAAATATTCCACCTAAAACTAATACTATTAAAATTAAGATTATAGCAAGTATTTTTAATAAGTTTTTTTCTTTTTTTACTTCTTTTTCTTCCTCTTCTTTTTCCTCAGGAATATAACTTTTATTAATTACTTTTTCTTCTTTAGTATCACTTTTTTTCTCTGGATTTGCAATAATCATCTTTGGTGCTTCTTCAAAATTAAATTCTGGATACTTAAATACTACTTTAGGTTGATTTTTTACTTCTTCATTTAAACAATATAATAAATCTTGATGCATCTCATTTACATCATTATATCTATTTTTAGGATTTTTTGCTGTAGCTTTTAATATAATATTTTCTACACTTTGAGGAATATTTTCGTTATATTTTTTTACTGATTCTATAGGCGTTTTCATATGCTTTAATGCTATTTCTACGGCATTTTCTCCTCTAAAAGGAAGCACACCTGTTAATAATTCATAAAACATTATACCTAAAGAATAAATATCTGATTTTATTGTAGCTTTGTGACCTCCAGCTTGTTCAGGAGGTAAATAATGAACTGATCCCATAACTGAATTAGTTTGAGTTAGTTGAGCAGCATTTAATGCTATAGCTATTCCAAAATCAGCTATTTTTACTAATCCATTATCTTCTATCATTATATTTTGAGGTTTTAAATCTCTATGAATAATATAAGATTTATGAGCATGTGATATTCCTTCAGTTAATTGAAGCATAATATCAACTGCTTCTGTTAAAGTTAAATGTCCTCTTTTATTAAGTAAATGTTTTAATGTATTACCTTTTACATATTCCATAACTATGTAATGATTATTATTTTCTTCACCTAAATCATACATTTGAACTATATTTGGATGTGATATAGAAGATGATGATAATGCTAATGCTTCTCTTTGAAAACGCTTAATAAACTTATCTTCGTTAGAAAGTTCACCTCTTAACATTTTTATGGCAACTTCTCTATTAAGAAGAATATCATTAGCTAAATATACATTAGCCATTCCTCCTTCTCCTAAAGACTTTATTATTTCATATCTATCCCCTATTATTGTTCCTTTTGATATCACTTTTTAACACCTTCTTTAAAATCAATATATGCTACTGAAATATTATCTGTTCCCCCTCTATTGTTAGCTTTAGCAATCAGTTTAATAACTTTATCTTGAATAGGTTCATTAGTATTTAACACTGCCATAATCTTTTCTTTATCTAACATATTAGTTAACCCATCACTTGCAAGAAGTATTCCTTCTATATCTAAATCACAATCAAATATATCTATTTCAATAGGATCATTTGTCCCTAAAGCTTTCATAAGTACATTTTTCTTTGGATGATTTTTTGCTTCATCTTCAGTTATTTCCCCTGCTTTTAATAAAAGATTAACTAATGTATGATCATATGTTATTTTATATAATTTTTCTTTTTTTATAGCAAAACCTGATGAATCTCCAACATTTCCAATTAATATATAATCTTTTGTAATTAATGCACATACTAAAGTAGTTCCCATTCCTTTAGCTTCTTCATGCTTATCAACATAACTAAATATTTTATTATTAATTTCTGTAGTAGCTTGTCTTAACCAATTTATTGCTGATAATTTATCTAAATCTTTAAATGTTTCTTTAAAAGCTTCAGTAATAGTATTGATTGCAATTTGACTTGCTATTTCCCCTGCTTTATGTCCACCAACTCCGTCAGCTACACAAGCTAATACTTCACCTTTTTTATTTTTAACTATTGTTACACTATCTTCATTATGTGTTCTTATTCTTCCAGTATCAGTTAGAAAATATGATATCATTATTTCTCCTTTATTATTCACAATCTATATTGATTTTACCATTTTATTTGTTTTTTTTAAATAGCTTTATTTTTCTGCCATACTACTTAATTGTCCACATGCAGCACTAATTTTACTTCCAAATTCTTTTCTTACAGTAGCAGTTAATTTATTTTTTATTAAATAATTATAAAATTGTTTTATATTTTTATCGCTACTTCTTTCAAAATCACTACCATTAGTTGTATTGTAGGGTATTAAATTTATATAGCAATTTAAATCTTTTACATAATTTACTAAAGCTTTAGCATCTTCAATACTATCATTTACTTTATTTAACATAATATACTCTATAGTTATTCTTCTATGAGTTTTATTATAATAATAAATTAATGCTTCTTTTAAAGTATTTAAATCATATGCTCTTGATATAGGCATTAATTCTTGTCTTTTGTTTTCAATAGCAGAATGAAGAGATATTGCAAGATTTACTTGGTATGGAAAAGATGCAAATTCTTTTATTTTAGGTACTACTCCACAAGTAGATACTGTAATATGACGACTTCCAATACTAAGTCCTAAGTCTGAATTGATAATTTTAATAAATTTACAGAAATTATCATAATTATCAAAAGGTTCTCCAATACCCATTACTACTATTCTACTAATCTTTTTAGAAATTAATTCTTCTACTTTTAATATTTGTTCTACCATTTCATATGCTTCTAAATTTCTTCTTTTTTTTAATCTTCCCGATTCACAAAATTTACATCCCATATTACATCCAACTTGAGAAGACATACATAAACTCAAACCATAATCATGTTCCATAAGTACTGCTTCAATAAGTAAATTATCTTCTAATGAAAATAAAAATTTTTGAACATCTTCAGATTTTTCATGTTTTAAAAGAGTTAAAGTAGGAAAATAAAAATCTTCTTTTAACTCATCTCTTAAAGATTTCTTTAAAGTAGTTATTTCATCAAAATCTTTTATTTTTTCTTTATATAAAAAATTATATAAATATTTAGCTTTATATTTTTTTTCATTCTTGTTTAAAAAATATTTTTCTAATTCATCTATAGTTACATCATATATTGCTTGCATATTTCACCTTGAATTAATTATAACATTTAAAAAGAAGTTAATATATATTAACTTCTTCTAATCTTAGGACCATCTTCCTCTTTATTACTTAATCTATCAAAAACTCCATTTTCTCTAGCTTTTTCTACTATAAGTAAAACTGTCTTATCATCCATATCACTAACTTGTTCATTTGAAAAACCTAATCTATGTTTTAAAATTAATTTATAAGTATGAAGTTTATTTTTTAATTTTTCTGCTTCTATTGCTTTTTTCTTTTCTTCCTCTTTTATAGCTTCTATTTGTTCTACTAAAGCTCTTTCTCTTTCGTGAGTATTAAAGAAATCTTCTGAATATATAGATGAAATATAATAATCTCTTGGAAGTTTTTTAAAATTAGGTATTATTGGTAATTTCTCTTTTATCATGCCTCTTTCATCATATATATAATCTTTTTGATATAAAGGATTATCACTAATAAGCATATCTTTATCTATTTCTTTATTGTATTCTTCTCTATACAAATTACTATGATTAATTTTGGCATTAATATCATCTAATAAATCTGTTTTAGTCTTACCATATTTTATTAAAACATAAGCATAAAATCTATCTGCTATAAGTTTTTCTAACCTAGATAAATCTTCTAAATCTTCAAGATCTTCTTTAATATCTTCTCTGATTTCTTCTTCTGTTTTAAGTGGTACTTCTATTTTAGGTAAAACTGGCATTTTTTTCTTAGCAAACATTTGATTTAATGCCTTATACAAAGCTTTTTCTTCTTCTGTATCTTGAGACATTTTAGTTTCTTCTACTTCTGTTTTTAAATTACGAGATTTTAATTCAGTAATTTTTGAAAAACTATAATAAAAATGATCTTCAATATACTTAGAAAAATCTTTTTCATCCAATTTTTCTTTTTTTATTAAAAGATGTAAAGTATCTTCTAATCTATTTAAAAAACTATTTTGAGTTGATAAATATTTATCATTTAAAAAGCTCAATAAATTTGTTTCATTTATAGCTTTCTTTAAAGCTTCTTCTTTTACTTTATCCTCTTCATCTATAGTAATTTCATCATTTAAAGGATTATCAAAAGCATCTTTCAATGCTAAATCTAAAAATTTTTCATCGAAATCTTTTGGTAATTTTTCTTTTAATTTACTTTTAGAAATTTCTTTAAATGTTAAAAATTCACTTTTATAAGCAAATTTTTTGTCGGGATTTTTAATAAAGAAATCAATTGTAGCATCTTCTACTGCTCTTTCATAACATAATTTATATAACTCGTATTTTTCCATAAACATCTCCTAGATAATTATATCATTATTTATCCTAAAACATAAGGGTCAGATTCACTACCAGTTCCACCTATTATTCTTGTAATAGATCTAAAGTGTACTACTGGATATATTCTTAAATTAGTATTACTTACTGCAGTATCCATTTTATTAGTAAAAATACTATATTCATTATAAACTTTATTTATTGTCCAAGATCTCTCTAACTTATTAATCCAACTACTATTTACACAAGCATTAGATATATAATTATTTAAATCACATCTACTTGTTAAAAATAAATCAGCTACTGAAGGAAGCGAGAATAAAGAATCTGAACTTTGAGAATTTTTATTAGTTTTCTTTCCATAATAACCATAAATTAAGGAATATAAACTAGCCTCAGATGCTTGTTCATCTATAGTAAAGAATGTAGAGTAATTCTTATTATATAAACTACCTACTCCTATAGTAGTACTATCATGAAATCTATTTATATTATTAAAAGTTAATTTATAATCAGTATTTAAATAGTTAAATATAAATGAAGAAGTCCAAAAGTTAACATCAGATACATTTGATAAATTATTATTAAGTACTACATCAGTATATTTATTATGACCTCCATCATCAAATAATACTTTCATTATATTATTATTAGTAAAATAAATTATTCTACCTCTTTTATTTTCATATATAACATGATTATTATTTACATTTTCTCCTCTAAAAACATATAAAGGTTTCATTAACATATAACGATTATTTATTTTTACTATCTTACCTGCTTTTTCAAGTTCTGTTCTTAGTCTTTGAATACTTATTCCTTCAGAATTATCAAAAGACTCAATATTTAAACATAACCTATATTGACTTTCTTCTACAGAACAATTTCTATCTTTTACTATTTCTGATAAACAAAGTCTATATTGTGCTAATTTTTCAGCACAATTATTTAAACTAAGTAAAATATTGTCAGTTACACTTTTAGAAATATTTCTTTTTGTTCTAAGACTAGAAACCAAAAATGCCATTATTATAATTAATATAGCAAGCATTCCATATAAAAGAGTTGAAACTGCAAATCCTTTATTATTTTTCATAATATCACCTTTTTATTTTATATATAAATATATATTTATCTCCATACTTTTTAGCTTTTATTTCTTCTAAATCATCAAAGTTTTCTTTTTTAGTAGTTTCTATAATAATAATCGTATTATCTTTTAAAATATTACTTTTTTTAATATTATCTATTATTTCTCTAAAAGAAATCTTTAAATAAGGAGGATCTAAATATATAATATCTACTTTTTCTTTAGATTTCTGTAAAAACTTATCATAAAATTTATACTCTATTACACATTCATTATCATTTAAATTAAGATTAGCTTTATTTATCTTAATATTTTTAATACATTTATAATTCATGTCGTTTAATATTATTTTTTTAGCACCATTACTAAGTGCTTCAAAAGCAATAATTCCACTTCCTGCAAATAAATCTAAAAAGACACTACCATTTAAATATTCAAAAATAAGAGACATTAAAGCTTCTCTTATTTTTGACATTGTAGGTCTAGTTCCTAAAACATCATGACCTATTATAAGTTTATTTTTATATTTACCACTAATAATTCTCATAATTAACTTTCTTTTAATTTAAATTTAAGTACAACTGGTTGATGATCACTTGCTATATAATCAGTATTTATTATTTCACTTTCTGCTTCTATATTAGAACTAACTATAAAACCATCTACTACTACTTGATATGTCTTATTTTTATCATAAGGACTTTCGGCTCCTCTACATGTTCCATATAAATTTTTATTAACAGGTACTACAAATTTATATCCTTCTATTAAATCTTTATCACTTAAATCAAATACCCAATCTGGTACTTTTTTGTCCCCCATATATAATGTCTTAGAATTGGCATAGTCGTGATTAAAATCTCCACCTATTATAACATAGTTACCTTTTTCTTTTTCTTCTTTCATAAAAACTTTTAACATTTCTAATTGTTTTTTTCTTATATTTCCACCTTTATCATAAGCAGACATATGAGAATTAACTATAACTAATTCTTTATTGTTTTTAAGTTTAGTTCTATGTACGCTAAAAGCTCTATCTAAATCAAAAAATTTTTTAAAAAACTCATTAGTAACTGGATAACTTCTTCTAATATTACTATAAAAATTATATTTAGAAAGTGTAAGTAATCCTGATTCACTTTTACCTATCATATCATGAAGGGGATATGCTAAATACGCTGAATGAAAATTAGAAGTGTAAACTGATGAATATCCCTTAAAAGCTTTAATTAATTCTTCTACTTGATTAACAAAATAGCTTCTATTAGCTTTTTTATCTATTTCTTGAATTAAATAAACATCCGATTTATTTTCTTTTAATATATCAATTATTTTATTTGTATTATTTATAACATTGTTTTTTGATATAGCTTTAGCATATTTACCAGATATAAATTTATTATCCTTTGTATATGCCTCATCTAAAAAGAATGAAAAATCATGATCATATGCCCCAAAACCAACGTTGTAAGTTAATACTTTATATTCTTTATTAAACTCAAAAGTTTCTTTTTGATTATTATTAATATTTAAGATTGTATTATCTTTTATTCTATAATACGTAAAATTAACATAAAGTACATATGTAATAACTACAAATAATACTATTAATATAATTCCCAATATAATTTTTAATATAGTTTTCATTTATTTACCCATTTATTTGAATAGTTTGATTCTTGTTATTATTATATTCAGTATAATAACTTGAAATTAATTCTCTATACTTAGATAAATCATCTGCTGTTTTAATAACAATCTTTCTAACTTCATGTTTTTCAGCTATATAAATATAGTATTCCATATTTAATTCTTTACTAGGTAGTTTATGATAACTAACCATAAATCCTTCATGATCACCTAAGCTTATTCCCTTAGTAGCTAAATCTTTAATTTGATTTTTTCTTAATTGATTATTTAAGTCAGCTACTATTTTATTTTGATAAGTACTAAAATTCTTAGTTTCAGCATTTCTAATTACAGCAAGTGCAATTATAGCTCTATTTTCTTTTTCTTTATATACAAGCGGATTATTAGAATTATCAAGATGTGTAAATCTATCTGTCAAAGTAATATATCCTACCATTGAATTTCCTACTCTTGTAAATGTGCTTCCTGTAACATAATGGTCTATCTTACCAATTGTCTTTTTAAAATTAGCAAAACAACTACTTTCATTACCACATCCTAAAGATATAACTATAACTTTATTTACATCTACAGAACTAGTTTTTACATATCCTACTCCCTTTTGTAAACTAAAAGGAATAAAACCTCTTTCTTTTAAATATTCTCCATATCTATTAATATCTACTGGATCAGCATTCTTATATGTAATTGTAACTTCATTAGTATTTCTTCCATTTTTAGATCTTTCTACTGTTCCTTTTGTTTTAGGTAATATATTAGTAGGTTTAGATATAACATCTCCACTTAACTTAACTATATTATCATTAGCATATTTTGGATTATTAATATTGTATAAAATAATACCTGCTGCAACAACTACGATTAAAAACATCAGTATTACAAAAGGCCATATATTTTTCTTCTTAGGTGTAAATTTTTTTACAGGTCTCTTTGGAGGAACAAGTCTTTCTCCAGGAGCTAAGTTATTAGCACCACATATAGAACATATACCTGTATTTGATTCAAAATAATTTCCACAAGTATTACATCTTCTTAGCATAATTTCTCCTATAATTCTTCTTCTATTTCCATTAATCTATTATATTTTGCTATTCTTTCACTTCTAGACATAGAACCAGTTTTTATTTGACCTGCATTTACTCCTACTGCAAGATCAGCAATAAATGTATCTTCTGTTTCTCCAGATCTATGAGAAATTATTGTAGAATATCCATAATTTTTAGCAAGTTCTATTGTTTCTAAAGTTTCAGTAACTGTACCTATTTGATTAAGTTTAATAAGTATAGAATTAGCTATTTTATTTTTAATTCCTTCACTCAATATTTTCTTATTAGTAACAAATAAGTCATCCCCTACATTTTGAATTTTATTATTTACTTCTTTACTATAAATAATCCAGTTCTTAATATCATTTTCATCAAGTCCATCTTCTATTGAAACAATTGGATATTTTTCTACTAATTCTTTTAAATAATCAATCATTTCTAAAGATGTCTTTTCTTCTTTAGATTTAAATACATATTTTTCTTTTTCTTTATCATAAAATTCACTAGCTGCAACATCTAGTGCTATAGCAACATCATGACCTGGTTTATATCCAGCCATCTTTATAGCTTCTACTATATATATTAAAGCTTCTTCATTATTTTTAAAGTTTGGTGCAAAACCACCTTCATCACCAACCCCTGTAGATAAATTATTATTCTTTAATAAATTTTTTAAATTATGGAAAACTTCAGAAGCTATTCTAATCTTTTCCTTAAAACTTACATCTTTTATAGGAACTATCATATATTCTTGAAAATCTACTGTAGAATCAGCATGACTTCCTCCGTTTATTACATTTAACATAGGAATAGGTAAAACATTTGCATTAATACCACCAATATATTTATAAATTTCCAAATTTTTAGATTTAGCAGCTGCCTTTAATACTGCAACAGATACTCCTAAAATAGCATTAGCACCAAGTCTACTCTTATCTTCAGTACCATCTAACTCAATCATTTTTTTATCTATAAGTCTTTGATTATAAGCATCCATCCCAATTAATGATTCTCTTATAATAAGATTTACATTATCTACTGCTTTTAATACACCTTTTCCTAAATATCTATTTTTATCATTATCTCTTAATTCTAAAGCTTCTTTATCTCCAGTTGAAGCACCAGATGGCACTTTAAATTCACCAATAGATCCATCTTCTAAAAATACTTTAACTGCGACTGTAGGATTTCCTCTAGAATCTAATATTTCTCTTGCTTTAATATCAACTATCTTCATATTACTCTCCTATAATAAAGTATATCATAAATTTGAATATTATTTTTATTAAAATAATTTTATGTTATAATTTTACTTGATTATTAATGTCTTCATAGTTTAATGGATAGAACAAATCCCTCCTAAGGATTAGATGCAAGTTCGATTCTTGCTGGGGACACCATAAATATATATTTAAAATAAAAATACAATACTAACTATTTAAGTATTGTATTTTTTAATAATTAATTATTTTCAGCTTCATCAAGTAATTGAAAATAAATGTTTTTTATACTTTCTTCTGGAACATTTAAATCTCTAAGTATTCCATAAGCATATTCTATATTCATCTTTAAAAATGCTTTTTGTTTATTTAAAATTTTATTAAATATTTTTCTTTTTCCTTAATATTATTATCATTTTTTAAAAGTAATTTTTCATTTATTTTTTTTAGCTCTTCTATCATTTTTTTCTCCTATATGTTAAAACTCCAGGAATTCCAGAATCAGTCTTCTTAATATAATCGTATTCTCCACTATCAAATTTTTCTGCTATTTCATCTTTAGATATTTTAGAAACATTCATTGCTTCATTTACTAAATAATAATCATTAAGCATTTCATATTCATTAAAACTATAATCATTAACAGTAAATATTCCTATTACACTAGCAGTTTTATCTTCATCCATAGGTAAATTATTTCTTATAAGATTAAATGATAAATTATCTACTTCTTCATCTGGTGTAAAAAATATTTTTTTCATCTTCAAGATATAGTAATATGCATCTATTCCTTTAAGTTCAGTAGATGCTATTTTTTCCATTAATATATTAAATTTATCTTTTATCTTTAATTTTTGTACATTTTCTGTAAGATTTTTATATTCTTCTAATAAATTTTCTATAGTATCTGCAGGTTTTTTATTATTTTTATCTTCTTCGTTAATTAGAGTATATACTTTGTTTAAAGAATTATTAAATTCTTCTTTTGTTTTTAAATTTAAGTTTTCACAAGTTAAGCCAATAATTGGTTGATTTAATTTTGATCTAACAATATCTCCACCTAAAATAGTAGTAACAGAGTCAGCATGTACTAAATATTTTCCTACTCTAAAGTCTAATTCTACATGTCCATCTCCATAAACTTCACCAATCATATTTTTATAATTACTTTGAAAATTTATTCCTAAATCATGTAAAAATTTAGTATAAATTACATTAAATTCAAAACAAACAGCTTTGGGATTATCTAACGTTATTTCTGAAACATATTTTAAATCTTGGTGCTTTTCCACTGCATCTCCTTTTTGATTAACTGCATAATATTCTTCATCGTAACTTAATGTCTTACACATCTTAATATAAATATACATTGCTTTTTCTAAATCACTAAGATCTTCTGGCATATTAGATATTATCTTTTGTTCTAAATCCTTATTCAATTTAATATATTTATATTTAGTATCTGTAGTTTTTAAAAACTTATTAATAGCATCTATATCAATTAATTGACCTTCTTTTAACATAGTATAATTATTAAAAATATTACTAGGGATTATATAATCTTCTATTAATTTATTATCTTCTATAAAAGTTTTTAAAATATATAAAAAATAGTCTTTAGGTATTTCATTAATTGTTTTAATCTTATTATTTTCACATACTTCACTAAATTTATCTTCTTTTAAGTTAATAAGTTCTATTAATGCTAGTATAGGTACTTCATATTCTTTATTTTCCACATTTATTTTAAAGTTGTCATTATAATGCTTAATTATAAATTTATTTAAAAATAAAGATTCTTTTAAATTATCAAACCTAGACATTATATTTTTATCTTCTTCGTATGGTTTAATAATATTCTTAATAGCATTAAATAATTGAATTTTTTTATATTCAAGTCTATTTCCAATATCACCATTAACTATAGTAGCAAGAATAAATCTAGGTATTTCACCACTAAAATAATCTAATACATAATTATAGTATTTTTCATCCTCTAAAATTCTTTTTAAATATTCTATAGGTATATTTTCTCCCTTTATAGATACAGTTTTACCTGCTTTAATATTTTTAAAATCTTCTATAGAAGTAAATATTGTATAAGAAGACATATGTTTAAATAAAAGATTTTGTTCTATATATTCACTATTTACTAATTCTGTCATAAAATTCTCCAAATAATAAATAAATTATACCATAAAAAAAAGAAGTAAAACTTCTTATTTAATATCATTTCTATTCAATACATAAGTATTAATATAATTAAACACTGTACTATTATTATTGCTTCCTTCTATAGATACAAAATGTATTCTATCATCTTCTGCTCTAAATACCCATACTGACATCCATACTTTATCATCTTCTAAATACATATCTAATCTATAAGTTTCATACTTTTTTATTCCCACTCTTTCTCTAGTCATTTTAGCATATTGAACTACATTAGATTTCTTATATTTTTCTTCTATACTTTTTAAATAATCTAAAGGTGTTATATTAGCATTTTTACTAAGAGCTGTCATAGTAACAACGTATCTTAAATCATGTGATATATATTGCATATTGTTGGTATTAGTACTGTTTTTATCTACAAATCTTTTCCAATTAGTAGGTACTTTCATATATCCATAATTAACACTTCCAATAATTTGATAATTCTTTTGTTCTACAACTTTATCTGTTTGTGGTTTATTTGTATTTGTTTCAGTAGGATTTTTATTAGTAGTTTTTTCTACTCTCTTTACTAAAATATTTAATGTCTTTAATATTTTTAACATCTCATTATCTACTTCTTTATATGTTTCTTTATCACCTACTATTGAAGTTAATGTTAACATAAAATTATAATCTGGTGCTATTACAACGTATTTTTTACCTTTAATAGTCTTAGAACCATTAGATGTTGAATATTCAAATGTTGCTAAATATACTCCACTTCTTAATAATTTAAAATCTGAGTCTGGCATAACTACATTTGTAATTGTTCTTTTATATTCAGATTTTAATCTATAAAGTAATTCTGTTCTACTATCTTTTTTAGCAAAATTATATGCTTCTATTGCTTTTGTTTGAGTAACATTATCTACTTTAAATTTAGAATTTTTTGAATTAACTAAATAATTATTATTCTTTTGCCATTCATTAGCATTATACTTTAATGAATAAAAATTATTTGCTTGAATAATACCTTCCTTATATCCTTTTTTCTTATTAAATAATGGAAATAATAGTAAGAAGGCACATGTTAAAGCCATTAGAACTCCTATTACTATAAATGCTATTTTCATAGGATCCATACCTTTTTTAACAGCTTTAAACTTTTTCTTTGTTTTCATATTATTAACATATGGATTGTTATTATTTATTGGAACATTTGGAGTTGTAACTGGCATACTATTTGCTGGTATGTTATTACTTACAACATTATTCCAATCTGCTGATATGTTATTATTGTTATTCATAATCTACTCCCTTTATTCTTTTTTATTTTGTAAGTCTATATGTATCTCTTGCAATTTCTACTTCTTCATCTGTTGGTACAACATATACTTTATATTTTGATTTAGTACTAGATATAATTCCAAAACTTCCTCTAGTTTCATCATTTATTTTTTCATCTAAATAAATATCTATACATTTAAGTTTATCAATTATTCTTTTTCTAGTGGTATTTGAATTTTCTCCAATTCCTGCAGTAAATACTATTCCATCTAATTTACCTTCAAGTGCAAAATAATAATTAGCAATATAACTAACTACCTTATCAGCATATATATCAGTAGCAAGTATTGCTTTTTCATCTTTTTCTTCTACTTTTGCTTCTATATCTCTAGAATCACTAGAATATTCTGATATTCCAAGTAATCCACTCTTCTTATTACAAATATTCATAAATTCTTCTATTGAAATATTAAGTTCTTCCATTATATATGGTGCTATAGAAATATCTATATCTCCACATCTAGTACCCATCATTAAACCTGATACCGGAGTAAATCCCATAGATGTATCAAAAGATTTAGAATCTTTAACAGCTGTAATACTAGCACCATTTCCTATATGACAAATAATTAAATTAACTTTATCTTTATTTAAATATTTTTGCATATATTCAGTAATATACTTATGACTTGTTCCATGAAATCCATATTTTCTAACTTTTAAATCTAAAAATTCAAGTGGTAATGGATAAGTATATTTTACTTTTGGTATTGATTGATGAAAAGCTGTATCAAAAATAGCTACATGTTTAGCATCTTTTAACTTTTCTTTAACTGCTTGATATCCAATTAAATTAGCTGGATTATGAAGTGGTGCAAGAGATGCAAATTTTTCTATATTTTTTACTACTTCATCAGTTATTACAACTGAATCATCATATTTATCTGCTCCTTGAACAACTCTATGACCTACTGCTTTTATTTCATTTAAATCTTTAATAATATTTAAATCCAACAATTCCTTTAACAATATATCAATAGCAACTTTATGATCTTTTAAATCCTGTTTCTTTTCTATTTTTTCACCATTTACTTTAATTTTATAACTACCATCTTTTATTCCAATTCTTTCAAATTGACCAGTTACTATTTTTTCCTCTTCTGGCATTTTATATAAAGTAAACTTTAACGAACTACTTCCTGCATTAATTGATAAGATTTTCATATTTACCTCCTAGCTATAAACATATGATATAAAATCAATATTATCGTCTTCTATCTTTATTCTACCATCTGTTGGTAATAATTCTAGTACTTTTAACATATTTTTAGTCATATCTATTATCATAGGGTTTAAACACTCATCTATAGGATATACAGGTACTAATTCTAAAAACTTATCTATATATTCTTTTTCTATCATCAAATTCTTCTCTAGTTTCAAATTTTTAAAATAATAAAATCTAAAACTATCGTTTACATAATGAATAATAAAAAAGTGCGTATCTTGATTAACAAAATTTTTAAGTGGAGATATAACTTTCATAGGTTTTACAAAGTTTCCATATAAAAATTGATTATCTTTTTCTACATTCCACATTAAAGTAGTACTCTTAGTATATTTATCTTGAAAATATAACTTTTTAAATATTTTCTTTATAGAGTTATCTACTTCTTCTTCCTTTTTTTTATTTTTTAAACTTTCTTCTACTACACTAACTAATTGTTCTATTGCTTCTTTATCTTCTACTTCTTTCATACTACCTCATTTAACATTATTAAAATTAAATTAATATTATGTTTAAGTCTATCTTTTATGTAAATTCCAACTTCTTTTAAAGCTTCTAAATCATCAACTAAATCAAGTAAAATACTTTCTTTATATCTAGGTACTTCATAAGATATTGGAAACATATGGGATAAAATCATATTTTTTTCTTTTTCATTTAATTTAAATATTTTACTAGCATTATAATATGCAAAGTATGGATGAGCATTTAACATATATTTTCTTTCAATAACATTTATATATCTTAAATCTCCATAAAAAAAGTCATGCAAAAGACCTGCTCTTGCTACAGCTTTATAATCTAAATTAAATTTTTTAGCTAATTTATATGCATTGTAAGATACTTTTAAACAGTGATCTAATCTAGTATTATCATGATGTCTATAAAACTTTAACTTTAAAAACTCTTCATTGTTAATGATATCTCTCACAATATCAATATATTCAAAATCTGACATTATTTTATAATTCATAATTAAATTATACTATATTAAGTCATAAAAAAAAAGAAGTAATCTTCTTTTAATTAGTTATCTTTAGTTTCTATATTTATACCAAGTTCCCCACTATATGGAAAATCTACTTTACTATTTTTAGTAGTATTGGCTTTTAAATAATTATTAAATTCACTATATACTTGATTTGGAGTTAAATTTTCAGTTGTCTTATATCTCCAATCTTTTTGTTGACCATCAACATTCATTTTTATAATATATTCATAACTCAAATTTTTTTCATCATGTTTATTAATAGCATCTAATACTGGTTTATAATATGGATCTTTATATTGATCTGCTGCAAATTCTTTTATACTATTTGCTACTGTACCATCAGATTTTTTCATTAAAGGAACATTATTATCAGAATGATATTCTTTATCTTTTTGAATTTTATCTACTACTTCTGATGGAGTATATGTTTTTGTTTTATCTAACCATGATAAACTACTTGCTAGTTCATAGTCTCCTCCACCAGCTCCTCTTTCAAAACCAGTTCCCATTATAGTACCTTTTGTTTTATCATTTACTTTTTTATTTCCATCTGCTGAAGAAGATTCATTTGATGTTTCATATGTATCATTTGCTAAGTTTTTAGATTCATTTTTATCAGTTTTAACAGCAGCATCTTTAGTAGCTGTTGATTGAGTAGGAGTAGTATCTTCTTTTGTTGTTCCATTTGGTGAATTAAATTTCATATTATTGTCACCAGTTAAGAAAGCATTACCACCAGATATAGTATAACCATCTTTAAAGAATTCCATACTATTAAGTTCATTTTCAAGTTCTCTAGCATGTCTTTCATCTAATAAAGTAGTATCTTCTATATTTTTTCCTATCCAACCTGTAAAAGAATCAAGTTCTTCATTTACTTCTGTTCTAATTTTACTTAATTCTTCATAAGCATTTTCTAAAGTATTTGATATTTCACCTTCGATAATATTTTGAGAAGTTAAAGCCTTAATACCACCATATATTCTATTAATACAATCATCGATATAATGAGTTACATCTTCTAAATTTTTCTTATACTCACCTACTTCAAGAACATTTATCTTTCTTTCATTCATAATTAACTCCTTATATTAATATTATTTATTTTGTATATTTTTAGCTTGTTCTGCTTCATGAGCTATATCTTCATCTATTTGTCTTTTAAGTATATTAACTAATGTAGTAAGTCCTTCTGTTTGTTTCTTTAATACTTCAGTAAATGAATCTATACTATTTTTATATGCTTCTGCATCTTTACCTTTCCATGCATTATTAACAATATCATTTGTTGCTTTATTAATAAGTCCAAAATTTGTATGTAGATTACTTATACCTTCTTCTATTCTTTTAATTTCAGCATCAGCTTGACTATAATCTATACCAATTACTTCATTTGCCATAATTATTCATCTCCTTATCTTTTATTTATCCTTTTAAAAACATCACCCATAGCTGCTACAGCATCTTCTAATTCTTTAGCATGTCTTTCATCTAATTCTGTAGTAGTAGTAATATTTTGTCTAATATACTCTGCAAATTCTTTTATCTTTTCATTCATTTCTAATTTTTTCTTTTGCATACAACCGTAAACTATTTCAAAAACTCTAGTTCTTCTACCTTCAATGATTTTTTCATCATTTAAATTTCTAAAACCTGATCCTATTTTATTTAAAGAATCATCAAAATAACTTGAAATAGTATCTAAATGTGTAGCAAAACTACCTAACTCAGTAACATTTATCTCTCTTTTATCCATAGTATTCTCCTAAACATAATATTCATTACCATATGAAAATTCACCAGACATCTTAGTAGCACTTTTTTCTTCTTCAGCTTTAAACTCTGCTACTACATCTTTTAATTTTTCTACTAATTCTTTAAAAGAGTCTGTTTGTTTTTTTAATTTATCTGAATAACCAAGAATTTTTTCTTGATATGCATCAGCATCTTTTCCTACCCATGTATCTTTTGATATTTCATTTGTATTTTTATCAATTAATTCAACATTTGTATATAAATCTTCAATAGCTTTTTCTAATTTTTCAATTTCTACTTCTGCTTCTTGATATTTTATTCCAACAGTATTACCCATAATTATTTACCTCCTTTAGTATTTCTATAAAGTTTTTTCATATGCTTGTTTAGCTTTTTCTAAATCTAAATTAAAGAAACTATAAGTTGTTTTAGATGATTCAATAATTGAATCTGGTTTCGCTACTTGTCTAATAAAATCTTCTTTAGCTTGATTCCATTCTCTATTTGTTGGAAGCTTATCTGTATCAACTGTTAAAGTATATTCTTTTCCATCTACTTTTAATGTTTCTTTTACTGTCAAACCGACGTTATTTTCAGTCCATGGAGTATACATACCACCATGTCCATCTGAATTTTTATAAAGATCTTTTATAGAATGTATGTCATAACCTTTAGAAAATTGCCTACCAAATAGTGGTCCATCTGGATCATAATTTCTATCTTTATACATATTGTTTATATAATTTTCTGCTGTTTGTTCCATATGATAATTTGATGATTGTCCGTAAGAAGTGTTATATGAAACATTAGCTGTACCCCTATTACGCATATCTTTATCTATTAGATTTTGCATTCGATAATTCTTTTCTTCTGGAGATAGATTAGAATGTTTAATCTCAAATTCTTCTTTACTCATAGTTCTTGAACCTGTATAACGTGTATTAGCATATTTTTCATATTCCGCATCCATCTTTTCTGGTGGAATATAATCTTCATTAAGGTTATCATAAGGACTTATATTATCTCTAGTACTATATTTTTTTGTAGTTGATGTTTCTGTTTCTTCTAATGTAGTTGTTTTATTATCATCTTGATCTGAAGACTGAGTTTCATCAGTTCCTTGACCTGTATTATTTTCACTTGATGTTTTACTTAATTCTTCTCTTATTCTTTGCTCATCTGCTTCTGAAGTTGTTCTTGAAGGAGCACTTCCTCCTTGTCCTGAACTATTTCCTTCAGAGGAAGAACCACCACTATTTCCATTTTGTCCCTTTTTTATACCCATTTCATCTAGTGATGTTTGAAGTTTCTTGGCTTGATCTGCATCAAGATTTTGCATAGCTGTTCTTACAGTATCAACAAACTCTTTTACTTCATATAGTTTATCTACAACATTCTTTCTAGACTCATCCATTTCATTATATACATCTATAAATACTTTAGATCTTCTTCCTTGGATTATTTTTGCAGCATATAAATTATTAAACCCTGCTGCTATTTTATTCATAGAATCATTTACATAATCAGAATAAGTTATAAGATTTTGACCATACTTATCTAAATCATCAAGATTCATTAATCTTTCATTCATAAGTATTCTCCTCCTATTATTAATAATATACAATTTGATATATTAAGTAAATAAAAAAAGACACTAATTATTTATAGTGTCTTTTATAGGTCTAAATGATTTTCTATGTTCTTTTATTATTCCATATTTTTTAATTGCTTCTATATGTTCTTTAGTAGGATAACCATTATTTTTAATAAAGTTGTACATTGGATACTTTTCATGAAGTTCTTCCATCATTTTATCTCTTGTAACTTTAGCTATTACACTAGCTGCAGATATTGTAATACTTTTTAAATCACCTTTAATTATATCCTCTTCTGGTATTCCCATATCAAGTCTCATAGCATCAGTAAGAATTATATCAGGTTTGATAGATAAATTATTTATAGCTTTTTTCATAGCCAAACGAGATGCTTCTAAAATATTTATTTCATCTATTTTTTTATTATCAACTATTCCAATACCTATAGCTAAAGCATCTTTTTGGATAACTTCATAGAAATAATCTCTTTTCTTTTTGGATAACTTTTTAGAATCTGTTAATCCTTCTATAAAATAATTTTTAGGAAGTATTACAGCAGATGCTACTACTGGTCCTACAAGTGGTCCTCTACCTACTTCATCTACTCCACAAATGTAATTTAAATTACTATATTTTTCTTCATATTCTCTATTATTTAGCATTTTTTATAACTTTTAATAAATTTTTATCTTTTGGATTAATAGTAATAGTTAATTTACCATACTTTAATCTTGAATAATCATAAAATTGTTTCTTTATTAAAGAATCATTAAATAGTTTTACAATATTCTTAAAGTTTTCTACATTATTATTAATATAGTAATTAATTTCTAATTTAGTTTTATTATTTTCTGTCTTAGTATCTAAAGTATAAGAAGTTGTTTCGTAGTTTTCAAATTTAATTCTCAAATTTCCCTTTTTAACTTTTTCATCATACTTGATTTCATAAAATCCACTAGTAGATATTTCAATACCTTTATCTATTTGATATGTTATATTGTGTTTAGTTAATTCAAGTGTTTTAATATCATTTATTACTTTATAATTTCTTGTTTCAAACATAAAAAGTAATGTAAATAAGAAAATACTAATATAAGAAAATATAGCTATATATTTATATTTTTTCTTATTTTGATCATGTATAAATCCTAGAATATATTTTAATAAACATAAAGTTGCAACTATTAATGCTATAACAATTAAATATAAACTAAAAATAAAACTTCCTTTAAATATTAAGAATATTAAATATATAAAGAATAATACTCCTACTACTCCTAATGCAAATAATGGAAGTAAAAAGATATAAAGTACAATTTTTAATAATTTTAAAATAAGTTCATTTATTTTAACTAATTGCTTATTAATCATTGTAGATTTAAAAATGTTAATATCTTTTTCATCTATTAAATGTTTTATAAATTTATATAAGCTTAAATAAAAATATAGATAATAGAAATTGTAAAGTGCAAATGTTAACACATTTGAAAACGTACCTTTTAAAATATTACTAAAAGTATCTATAATGAGTGCAAATATAGACGCTAAAGGAACTATAAAAGCTTTTATAATCCAAAAAATTAATACAAAAAGTAATATTTTAATAACTAATTTTAATACTTTTTTTAAGTCAAATACATTAATTTTATCTTGAATAAAAAGTAATGTTTCATATAAATAATCACTTATTCTACTAATAAACTTAATGATAGACATATTTATATTTTTCATAATTTTCTCCTTATAATCATTATAGTGAAATTTATTTATAACTTCAATTTAATCTAATGTAATTTTTCCAAACTTGTTATTTTTAAAATCTTGATATAAAAGTAAATAAGCTTTATCTATATCTACTACCCCACCTTTTAATAAACAACCTTTTCTTTTAGCAATCTTTTCTATATCTGTTAAAAAGTCAGTAAAATTATCTATTTTATAAAATTCTAAGAAACGATTTGGATATTTATCACGTAATTCTTCATATATAAAAATAGCTAAATCTTGATAATTTAATATAGCTTCATTAACACTTGATAAACTTGCAAGTCTAAAAGCCTCTTCTTTTGATGAGAACTTTTTACCAAGAATTCCAGGAGAATCAATAAATTCAAAATCAGGTGATATCTTAAGCCATTCTAAACTTCTAGTAACACCAGGTCTATTTTCTGCTTTAGCAACTGTCTTACCACATAAAGTATTAATAAGTGTTGATTTACCAACATTAGGTATACCTACTACAATCGCTCTTATTTTTCTTTTAATAAGCCCTTTATTTTCTCTTTTTTCTATTTTTTCTTTAAGTATATTTTCTGCTATATTTTTAATCTTAGATTTAATAGTTTTGTCCCCTATATATGTACATATAACATCTTTATAAGTTTTCTTTAATTCTTCTACTAACTTATCAGTTTTTTCTTTATCACATAAATCATACTTAGTAAGTATTAATATACTATCTTTATTCGTTAAAAAGTCTCTATTTAATCTAGATGTTATAGGAATTCTAGCATCAGCAAGTTCTAATACTATATCTATTAAACCTTCAATTTCTTTTATCTTTCTCTTGGTCTTTTCCATATGACCTGGATACCAATTAAAACTTATTTTATTTTCATTTAAATTGCTCATAGCATCACTTCCTTAATTTTTCATTTTTATGAGTTCTTATATATATTTCTTTTCTACCCTTTTCAATAAAATCAGGTCTATTATTTTTAATGCCATAAACAATAGTTTCAATAGGATAATATTGTTCCACAGCATCTTGATATTCTTTTGCTTTTTCTATATCAATGCTTCCATATAATCTTAATATATCTTCTCCGAATACTCTACCTATTTCTTCCTCACTATCTTCTAGCAAATATATAAAATCGCAATATTCATCTATAATTCCAGAATCCCCAAAATCAATTACACCACATAATCTATTATCATCATTAAGCAATAAATGATTACAACTAAAATCATTATGACATAAACACTTTTTACCATCAAATATAGTTGTAATATGTAATCTTTGCATAAATTCTTCAACATATTTCTTTTCAGCATCAGTAAGACTATCATAAAGAGTATCCCTTAACAATTGATATTCCTCTAAAACATTTTTCTTGTTATCTATTGTATAAGAACTTATTTCACTATAATCCAAATCGTGCATTTGTCTTAAAAAAATAGCAATATCTTGTTTCAATAGTTCTTGATTTTCTTTAGATAAAGTAAAATAAATTTCCGGTGTTAAAAAAGTTCCTTTAATCTCTTTATACCCTAAAATAGATACTTCTTCACTTATAAATGAATATTCTATATTTGGTATTTTAATACTTGTATTTAATTTTTTATTTAAAAAATCATATATTACTTTTTCCTTTTCATACCCTTTTTTCTTATTAGTACTAAATTTAATTTTAAAAACATATTCATTATTTACAATGTATGCTTTACTGTCATATCCTTTGCCTATTAATTTTATACTATCAATATTTATATTACATTTTTCCTCTATTATCTTTTTTATATCCATTAGTTTTTCTCCTTAAAATCATACACATAAATAATTTCATAATCTGCTTTATTTATTCCTCCTGCTTTTTCATAATATTTACAAGTAGATACATTACTTCTATTAGTTATTAAATACATTTTATAACAATCAATAGTTTTAACAAAATCACAAGCAAATGATATTAAACCTGTTCCATAACCATTGCTTTTATAGTCCGGCATAACATCAATAGCGTCAAGATAGAATACTTTTCTTTTTTAATTCTTCTATTTCAAAATGTTTTATTAAATATTTCATAAAGTAAACCATATCATATATAGCTAATCTTTGATATAAATTATCAATGTGGATTAATTCTGGATAATATTTTTCTATATATGACATTATATTTGCATAATGACAGAATCAGTAAATTGTTCTGTTTCTTCACTTGCAAATTTCCAAGGTTTTCTAATCATTCTATATAAAATATCTAATTCAAAATCTCTTAGTGCATACATTAATCTTTCAAAATCAATAATTTTAATTATTCCATCATTCATTTTAGTTTTCTTATTAAGAAAAGCACTATATATTCTCATTTACTAATATTAATTTATTTTCTTCTTGTTCATAATTAAAATCCATGTTTTACCTCCTTTTTACATTATTCATAAAAATAAGCCTTTTGTTTTAAAAAACAATTTTATATTTTAAAAAAACTATAATTGTGGTGGCAATGGCTTTTTCTTAACATCATCGGATAAAGAATTAAATTTTCTAATAAAATCTTCAGAAAAACTACTTATATTCATTAGATTAACATTAAACAATTGTAAAACATTTTGAAAACTCATATCTTTTGCACTATTTAAATAATTTTTATAAAATTCTACTTTTTGATTTTTATCTAGATTCATATTATTAAATTTTTCAACTAAACACTCTGCATAAATAAACCTAGATTCATTTGACAATTGTTGACCATTTTTTAAATCATAATTGGAAATACCTATATAATCGTGTACATTATTATCACTTGGATAATATCTATTTATAAATCTATCAATTCTTGAAATAACATCATCATTTGATATATTCGTAAAATTAGATATTCTTTCTATAAAATCTTTATCAATATTATTTATTTTATTTCTCTTTAAGATATTTTTAAATTCTAATTCATCTATTGCTCTATACGCACAATAAATATATGTCTTATATTTACTATATTTTATATCGTTAATAATATCTTCATCTAATGTTATTACTTCATTAGCCAAATTTTTTTCTTTTATTTGAAGATTTTTATACTTTAAATATTCTAGAAATATGTCTTCTGTCATCAGAGATTCAACTTCCGAAAGTACTTCAACTTCATCATTATACTTTTCTTCTAAATTATTATTTAAACGAGAAATTCCATGACTTAATTCATGAGCTAAATTCACTAATGTATTTAAATCATTTTGGTAATAAATTTTGATTCCATCAGAATTAAGAACACATCTTTGATTATCACTTGGTTTGTTTTCATCATACTTTATAAACTTTGTCTTAGATAATAATAATTCTAGCTTTTTATAATATTCAGGATTAACTTGATTAAAAAAATCTATAACTATTTTTTTCATTCTTTCTATATCAATATTTGGTATTTCATAATCTCTCATTGATTTTCTATCAACAAAATCCCCATCAGTTTTTCTAGAGATATCTTTTGCAACATTTAATAAAATATCATTTTCTAATATTTTATATTCTTTATTATTTATACTTATATTATATAATCTATTATAATCCCAGTATTTATTATTTTTTACAAATTGATATTTATAATCTAAATAATTTATTTTATCTTCTAAACTCATTTATAATTATCTCCTTACAAATAATGTTTATTATTTTTAACTATTAGTTTTTTAAAATTATTCTCGTTGGTCATTAATCTTATTCACATTTATCTATTAAATTTTAAAATAAAAATTTTCAGTGCAAAAACATATCAACTTGATTTTCTTTATTTCTAAAAGTTAATTCTTAAAATAATTGTATCATATTCTTAATAAAAATAGGTAGTTATATAACTACTTATTTTTATTAAGTTTACTACTAATATTTAAATTTTTAGTAATTAATAGCAATATAAATTTTCTTGTCTTAAATTTAAAAATTAATTATCCAAATATAACATAACTATAATAAGCTATAAATGCTAGTAAAAAGAATATTCCTTCTTTTCTAGAAATTTTATGATCATTATATGAAAATATAAATAAGAATAATGCTGATAAAATCATAACTACTATATCTATATAACTAAAGTTAATTTTAGATATTCCTCCAAATATAGCTACTGGTATACCAATAACAATACCTATATTGAATATATTACTTCCTACTACATTTCCTATTGCAATATCATATTCACCTTTTCTAGTTGCAGCAACACTTGTAACAAGTTCTGGAAGTGAAGTTCCAATTGCAACTATAGTTAAAGATATCATTCTTTCACTAATTCCAATTATTTTAGCAATACCACTAGCACCATCTACTACAAAGTTACTACCAAGTACTATTCCTATAAGTCCTAAAATAGTTAAAAAACAAGCTTTTTTCATAGATGGATAAGTATCTTTACTATCTTCATCTATCTTGTTTCTAGACATGCTTATTAAATAGTACATAAACACACTAAAGAATAATAAAAGTACTATACCGTCTCCCCTAGTAAAAGAATTAGTTACATTTTTTGTAAAAATACTATCTGATAAAAGTACTGCAAAAGCTGTAGTAATCATTAGAGTTATAGGAAGTTCTTTTTTAACAGTATTATTTTTAACTGTTAAAGAATGAAATATTGCAGATATACCTAATATTAATAAAATATTTAAAATATTACTACCAATAACATTTCCTAAAACCATATCTCCACTACCAGATATTAATGATTTTATACTAACTGCTAATTCAGGTGCACTTGTACCAAAAGCTACTATTGTAAGCCCTATTAACATCTTAGATACTTTAAAATTACCTGCTACTGCACTAGCTCCATCTACAAAAATATCTGCACCTTTAATTAAAATAATAAAACCAACTATTAAAAATACCAAATTTAATATCATAATTTCTCCATATTCTTATTTCTCCAACTAATTATAGCATGTTCCAAATAAAAAAAGATTATATCTAGGTATAATCTTTTAAATTTTTATAAAAAAATTAATTTCTTTATAATATTAATTATAATCTTTTAACTGATATTTCTAAATTATATTTTGTACATAATTCTTCTATATCTATTAAACCTTTTGCATATTCTTTTACTTTTTCTTGTGCATTATCTAATTGAATACTATCTTTTAATTTTTCATCTTCAGATAAATCTTCATATGGAACTGCTAAATTTGGATCTCCATATTCACTATCAAACACCCAATCGTTTCTTTTTAACCATTCATCATGAACAACTGAAGTCATTTGCTCTTTTTCTTCTGATGTAATATTTTCACCTGCAAGAGTTTTATCATAAACTAAATCTATTGCAACTTTTGCAGCTTCTAAATTTTCATACTGCCAATTTGATGGAAGTTCATCAAAACTACAGTTAGCAATATCAACTTCATCTGTACCATGATTTATATTCCAATCTTCATCTTTAGATTTTTTTATTCTTGGTTCATATGTTCCATCTTCTTTTTTTCTTGTAAGTCTCCAAGCTTCATGTAAGTCAGAACCTAATGAATAAGAAAGTGCATTTTTTATAACTATATCATCCATATTTATATCTCCATCCTTATTTTAGCATAATCTTTTATTTTTATAAATTACATACAAATTTTTCTAAATCAAAACCATCTTCTTCTAATATATATTTTCCTTTTTTAGTTAAAGATGGTCTTGTAGCTTCTGGAGAAGCATTCTCATCTTTAAAACTAGGTAAATAAAAAACATAATCATACTTATAATCTTTTATAGTAAATAATACTTTTTTATATGGGATTTTAGCAAAATTTTTAATAGTTTTTTCACTTGCTATACTAGCAGGATAAGTAAGTATATTTTTATCATTTGCTATTACTATTATATTATCATAATTAACTCTTTTCTTTCTTTCATTCCATTTAGCAATTATTCTTTCATAAGAATCATTAGTATGAGAAAAACCTGCTATTAAATCTCCAATTTGACAAAAAAAGAAATTATTTAGATTATCTCTTTTAAAATTTGGAAGTGGTATTAATTCACAATTTAAATAATATTTTAAATTACAACAAAACTTAATAAAACTATCTACTTCCATAAAAAAATCGATTGTTGGAGATAAAAACTTTTGATGATAATCATGATATATTCTTCCTCCAAGACAAACATTAGATAATATAGTTAAATCAGATGGAAAAGAGCCAAAATTAATTATTTTTTGCCTCTCATTATATAAATCTAATTTTTTACCATACAACCTATACGACGACATTATCCACCTATATTATTTAATTCTATTTATAATGATATCTGTTTCTTTTAATTCTCCTATTAACAATGATGATTTAGGATTGTGTTTCATATAATTTTCTTTTACTTTATTTTCATCATAATTAGCATAACAATATTTACAAAAATGTAAACATGAATTATAAACTCCTATATCAACCATTTTTATACATTGACATACTAAATCTTTTCTAATATTCCATTTATTTTTATAAACTTTCCCAGTTAATTTAAATGCTAATTCTTTAGATAAACATTCATCTTTTTTAAATCCATATTTAGTCAAATTGTTTTCTTCATTACATGTATGAACTATTATATTATATTTTTTTGCACTTGCAACAAAAGATTCTGCTATTTGTTTATAATCCTTTTCTTCTAGTAATCTATATTTCAAAATACTATAGTTTTTTCTAACATTTTTATAGTCATCTATAAAATGAATTAATATTTTATTAATGTATCCAGAAAGTTCTTTACATAGCTTTTCAAATGCTTTCTTATGATATTCTAAACTATATTCATCACTTATAAATAGAGGATCATATCTAATAACTATATTTTCTTTTCCTATAATATCAGATAACTTCTTTACTGCTTCAATTATTTTATTTTTAGATATTACGTTTGGTTCTATATTTTTCTTATAAGGCGTTATAGTCATATGAAAATACATTTTCTTTTTTATATACTTTAATTTATCTAAAATAGGTATAGGATTTTTTGTACAAAAAAACAATAAATCTACATCATCCATCATAATCCTACTTATCATTTTAGGATTAAAGGGATTTCTAACATCTACAAATCCCTCTTCTAATCTATTAATCAACCACTCTGAATAAAAAGCAACAATATCAGTCCTTCCGCTTACATTTAAAATCATTTTTCACCTTATAATTATTTACTTTTTCTTCAAATTCCGGATATACTTCAAGTAATCTATCTATTGAACCTTTTAAACCTTGTATTTCAAATTTAATGAATTTTTCTATTAAATCACTATTATCTATAGGCATATATTTAGGTCTATTTGGATACCTATAAATTGTTAAATTTCCTTTTTTCTCTTCCTCTTCTAAAGCTGCTAAAATATTAGAATAATATATCTTTTTTAATGGTTTAATTTCTTTTTCAAAAGATATTACTTCTAAAGACCATAAATAATCATAATGATTAAAAGTACTTCCATCTAATTCATATAAATAACCTTCTTTATTATATAAATTATCAAATACTCCTGCTCTTCTTTCTACTACTTCAGGTTTTTTATCTATACTTCTAAGCCTAGTATCTAAATCTCCTTTTCCTCTACCCATATAAAGAAGTGCTACTGCTTTATTGTCAGTTGCATATATACAATCTTTTTGATGCGTGCTTTTATGAGATTTCAATACTTCAATATCTCCTCTTGGACTTCCGTGATATACTATTTTTTTCATTTACTTATCCTCTAAATAATTTACTTTTTTACCAGTTTTAATAGCATATTCTATTTCTGATTTTGTACTATCTCCTATATAACCATTAACATTAATAACAAATATTTCATCAGACATATCTATTTTTCTTTTATGCATATCATCTAGCATTTCTTTTGTTTTAGTTATAGTACCTTCATCCATATTTTCCCATACTTCAGAATCTCCGCTATGCCCAAATAAACCTACTGAAATAACAATATTTCCCTTTAATGTTAAATCTTTTTGAGCTTTCAAAAACTCATCTTTAAACTTAGTAGATCCACATAATGTAATTACTTTATACTTTCCAACCATAATTATTCACTAACCTTAATTTTTACTCCATCTATTGTTTTATAAACTCTTTTTTCATTTATTTTTACTTTGTTTTCTATTTCTTTTTCTAAATCAAAACCTAGTATTTCTGATATTCCAAGTAAATATATTGCAATATCTGCAAGTTCTTCATTTAAATCAGGTTTCTTTTTTCTATATGCTTCATAAGCTTCTCCTACTTCTCCATAAAGTAAACAAAATTCTTTAGCAATATCAGTAGTATTAAAACCTTTGTCAATTTTATTTTGATATATCTTTTTTTGAAGTTCTTTTAATTTCATTTCTTCTACCTCACTAACTTTATTATAACATTAAAATAATTTAAAGCTTTCTTGTTTTAATATTAGTTTTTCTTCTTTATTGTTATTATTCCAAAAGATTTTATATTTCAGATTATATTTATTACAAATATCTTCTATTTTTAAACTTAAATCTTTCCAATACCTCATATTATTATTAAAATATATATCTAAATACTTAGGATATAAATCTTTATAATTATAGTTAATATAATTCAAAATAGGTTTTTTATAATCTCCTCTTAATTTAAGATTTTCAAACCAATATTCATCTATATAGTCTTTTGATATTTCAATTATTTTTGAAACTTCACTAATATATGGAAATATAGGTGAAACAAAAGCTATAGTATAAATATTGTTATCATGTAAAGTTTTTAAAGTATTTAATCTTTCTTTTATCGTATTAATTGATATACATACTCTTAAATTTTTAAACTCTTTTAATATATCTATATCTCTTAATATCAAACTAGATTTAGTAGATATAGTTAAGTTGCAATGAGAGTTTTTTAATTCTTCTAGAATATTTCTAGTGATTAAATAATCTTTTTCTTTTATGTTATAACAATCTGTTACTGAAGACATAAAAATATTTTTATATTCTATCTTCTTTATATCAATAGCTTTAGTAGTTAATTTTATATCAACAAATTCTCCCCAGTTTTCTTTATGATTTGAAAATTTTTTCATAAAAGAAGCGTAACAATATTTACATGCATGAGAACACCCAACATATGGATTAATAACAAAATCAAAACCTGGTAAATTAGACTTAGTTACATAATTAGATACTTTAATTTCTTTTACTTTCATTTAAATATTAATAACTATCATTTCATGTTTAGAATATGGAATTAATTTATCTACTAAGTCTTTCATTTTTATTTTCATATAAGAAGTTCTAGTTCCATCACTACATCCATAATATTCTTCTTTTAAAACATCACTATCTATAACTAAATTAACTTTTAAATCTTTATCATTTAAAATACTAAATATCGTAGTAGCACCTATTTTAGTACCTAACATATCAAATACTTTTTCTTCTTTAGCAAAAGAAACTCTAGATATATTTAAAGCTTTACCAAAGTTCTTACATTCAAACTTTTTATCTCCTGGAGTAATAAACATATAAAACATAGTTTCTTGTCTATTATTTAAAAATAAAGTTTTAACTGTTTTCATATTTAATTTTTTATCTATTTCTATACAATCTTCCATCGTAATAGCACAAGAATTATCTACTCTTTCAAATTCTATATTTAACTCTTTTAATACTTTATATGCTAACTCTTGTATTTTATTTTCATATATTTTTGGTTCTGTCTTTTTTACTTCACTTACTTTTATCATTATTTACTCCTAAATCCTTCTTGTACTATAGATTCTATATTAATTTTTTTATTAGTAGATATTTTGTTAGATAAATATACTAAATATTCTATATTACCATCTCCTCCTGATATTGGAGAAAAAGTAAAATCTTTTATATAAAAATCTAAACTATTAAAATATTTAAATAATTCTTTTATGATTTTTATATGTACTTTCTTATTTAAAATAATACCCTTATATTTATATGCTAAGTCTTTACCACATTCAAACTGAGGTTTAATTAAAAAAATACCTTCTACTTTAATATTTTCTCTAAATACTTTTTCTATAATAGCTTTTATTGATATAAAAGATACATCACATGTAATAATATCAATATCTTTAAAATAACTACCCTCTATTTCTTTAAAATTAGTTTCTTCATGTAATTCTATTAATTTATTGTTTCTTAAACTATCATGAAGCAAATTTCTACCTACATCTATTGCTATTACTTTTTTTATACCATTTTGAGTTAAGCAATCACAAAAACCACCTGTACTAGAACCTATATCCATAGCAATTAAATTTTTTACATTAATATTAAAATAATCTAATGCTTTTTCTAATTTTAAACCTCCTCTAGATACATATTTTAATAATTTATTATCTTTAATAATAATTTTATCTTCTTTATTTACTAAAAAATTAGCTTTATCTATTTTTTTATCATTACAAAAAACTACTCCTAAATTAATTAATTCTTGAGCTTTAGATCTAGATGGTGCTAATAATCTTTCAGACATTTCTTTATCTATTCTATTTTTCATATTTTTTTCTCTTCTTGTTATTATAACAAAAAAATCAAACTAAATGTTTGATTTTTTATCTTCTATGTGACTTATAAGATAGTAATTCTTTAACACCTTCTCTTATAGCTATTTTATCTATTGATACTGGAAATAATCCATTAAAAAATCTTTTTAACTTAGAATCTCCTGCTATTTTAGTTAAACCACCTGTTATTATTAAATGACTATTATCTGATATTACTTTATATCCTCTTGCATTATCACAAAATAAATCATTATATGGAGAAATTATACCTTTATTACCCTCTTTATTATCAAATATTTCAGGTACACATCCATTATGCATATGTCCACATAATACTAAGTCATATTCTCTTAATTCTTTTTTTATTTCTTTATCATCTGATAAATATGGTGAATGCATTAATAAAATATTATTTTGTTCATAAAATGGTAATAAATTATCTTCTATGTGTTTTCTTATTGTTTTTAATTCTTTTAATTTTTGTAATAGTTTTTCTTTATCTTCTTTTTTATTTTCATTTTCATAGAAATCAAAACCTGGATTAACTCCTACAAAAGTATTTCTAGAATTTAAATTACTTTGTATTGTATTATCTAAAAAATTAATTTTAGCTTCTTTAGCTAATGTTTCATAAAAGTCTATCGCTTGTTTATCTTCTACCCATTTATCATCTTTTCTACTCATAACATCATGATTACCTAAAATAATATTTATATTATGTTTTTGTGCTAATTCTTTCATAAAGTTTCTTATAATATTTCTATGTTGTTCATCTTCTATTATATTAGCTTCATGAAGTATATCTCCAACAAAACAAACTGTACTTTTATCTTCTTTTATTTCACTAACTATTTGTGATAAGAAACCTTCTTCCATACCTTTTGTATAGTGTAAGTCTCCAATTAAAGTAATATCAGCTTTTACTTTACCTGGTACTACATATTTTTTTAATTCAACATCTCTCATAATAAACCCCCATTTATTAAATATGCCGATATTATATCAAAAAAATTCCAAAAAGTCAATTTTTACTACTTTTTGGAATTTATTGTGATTTTAAATTATTAATTTTGTTCTATTAATAAGATTATTTAAATACTTATATTCTTTCATTAACATAAATATTGCAAATATAAATATTATAGTATCATTTATTGGTAATGCTAACCATACACCTAAAACATTTTTATTTAGAAGTATGGGTATTATTAACACTAATGGTATTACAAGTAAAAATTGTCTTAACATTACAAGAAAGCCTGCTTGTTTTGATTTTCCAATTGCTTGAAAATAAGTGACTATCATAATTAAAAAGCCATATGTTAAAAACATTAAATACATTAATCTAAAATTTACTAATCCTTCATTTACTATTTTATAATTTGTTATAAAAGTTGATAATATTTGTTTAGAAAATATTTCAATTATAATAAAAAATATACCTGCTAATACAGTTGATCCTATTATAAATACATTAGTAAGTTTTTTTACACGCAAATACTCTTTAGCTCCAAAGTTTGTTCCTATTGCTGGTTGCATTCCCTGACTCATTCCCCAAATTGGAACAAAAGCTAATTGCAATACTCTTTGAGCAGCACCCATAAGAGCTATTTGACTTTTACCACCATATCGTACTGCTGTATTATATACTATAGTCATTTGTATAAGCATCATAATTTGCATAAGCATTGCACTAATACCTACTGAAAATATTTCTTTATTTATATCTCTTGCTATCTTTAGACCATTAAATTTTACAACTGGACTTATTTTCAAAAAATAAATAAGTGTTACTAGAGCTTGAATCAATTGAGAAATAATAGTTGCTAATGCTACTGCCTGTGGCCCTTTAGAAGGAAAAAGTAATATAAATATAGGATCTAAAATTATATTTAAAAGCGCTCCTGCTCCCATAATTCCCATCGCTGTTTTCATTCTTCCTTCTGCTCTAATAATCATATTAGCTCCTTGCATAAAATTTACAAATATAGAACCGATATAAATAATTCTAAGATAAGAAACACCCATATTTTGAATATTCCCTTTTGCTCCTGATAAACTAATCAACCATGGCGATAAAATTATCCCCACAATCATAATAAAAGATGAAAGCAATATTACTAAAAAAGTAAAATTTCCCATTATTTTCTTAATTGTTTTTTCATCTTTATCTCCAATTGCTCTTGAAAGAACAGAACCAGAACCAATACCTAAAAGCACTGCTACTGCATTATTAATTAATATAAACGGTGATGCTGCAGAAACTGCACTCATTGCATCTGTTCCTACCATTTGACCAACATAAATAGAATCAACAAAGGCATATAAGCCTACTATAAATTGACCTAAAATAGCTGGTATGCTAAGATTTAGCATTAATTTCCATGGATTTTCTTTAAGTAATTTATCTCTTACATTCATTTTTTATCTCCTTTATTTATATGAAAGTTATAAGGCTTTTCCATCCAGCGTTAAAAAATGTCGCGAGTTCTTCAATATATTTTATAGCTTCTTCTCTTTTCATATCATGTACTACAGTCTCAAATGCTGCTGTAAAGTATGCACTTATAATCATATGATGAAGCTCTTTACTAATATTTCCTCTAATTTTGTTTTTAGCTTTTAGAATCTTAAAAAATTCTTCTGTCCATATGATATCTTGTACAACTAAGTTATGAATATAATTATTGTATTTTGTTCCATTCGAACAGCAAAGTATCAATTTAAATACATCAAAATGATCATATACATAATTAACAAAATATTTTAAATAATCAGTTGATAAATTAATAGTTCTTGAGGCTTTATTTTGAAGTATAAGATTAAAATGATCATCTTTTGCTTTTTTAAATTTTTCATTAAATTCATTTATAACTTCAAAAACTAAAGAATCAAAAAGAGATTCTTTAGTTGGATAATATCCATAAAATGCTCCTTTTGTAAATCCAGCTTTTTCCACTATTTCATTTAATGAAGCTTCTTTAAATCCTTTATCTAAAAATTCTTTTTTACCAATTTCTAATATTTTTTCTTGTGTCTTTGATATATTCATACTTTTCTCCATCTATCAATATACCATAGGTATATACCAGTAGTATATTAACATTATTTTTTAAATATATCAACAAAATAAAAGATATTATAAAAATAATATCTTTTATTTTTCTTTTTGTTTTAAGTTTTCTGTTTCTAAAATACTATCTATTATTTCATCTTTATAGTTATCTATATCGAATATTTTTATATTTCTTTCTAGTAATTCTCTATCTATAACATTTGCCAGATAATTAGCATTGTAAGATAAATAATTTTTCCCTTTTTGATATCCAATATATTTATTATACATTGGAAGAGTAAGTGGTAATGATTCAAATTTATTAACTAACTCTTTCTCTTCTTCTATAAAAGATTCTAATACTAATAAATAATCACTTAATGTTTTTTCATCTTTAGCATATAAATGAATTTTATCTTTTAACTGAACAAAAATAGGTTTTGAGATTACATAATTATCTATTTGTTTATTTTCAAACTTAGTAATTAATTTATTTATTACTAAATAAATATCTTCCAAAGAAGGATTTAAAATTAACTGATGTTCATAGTTTTCTACTTTTACTCTATTTAAATCAAGAAACATATTATGTTTATAATATTCTTTCCCATTAGTTACATATCTAGGATACAAAATACTTCCACTTACTTCATATTCAAAGTATTTTTTAATTTTCTTAGGATCTTCTTTTAATTTTAAAGTCTTTTCTTTAATCCTATTAATTACTGATTGTTCATAAGATCTTAAATGTGAAATATCTGTATTAAAAAGAATATTTTGAAAATTATTTGCTAATGTAATATCTAAATTATTTTTATTTTCTATACTTTTTTCTAAGTTAAAACTATCTTCTTTTTCTTTATAAGTATTAATTATATTCAGCATTAAATCTTCTTTTTTAAATATTGAATCTATTTCTTTATATCTATTTTTATATTCTTCAATTATATATTTTAAAACCGAATATGAAAATCTAGGTGATAATTTTTCTTCAAAATCATCTATTGTTATCATCACTTAACCTCTTTTAAAGTAACATCTCCACATATTGAATTCATTTTTAAATATAAAGTACATTTGTAATCGTCAGTATTTTTATTATCTCTATGATCAATAATTGCTGAAAATAAACTAGAACCCTCTACTACTACATTAGTATCTTTTGGTATATATAATATTACTTCACTAAAGTATGAATTTATATCAAGATAAATTTCTTTTTTATTTACTTTTTCTA